>CALYTW010000115.1 GCA_945487905.1 uncultured cyanobacterium | reverse complement strand
GCAATTTCAGGTGGCGTATTCCAAAATTCAACAGAATTAAACAGAGAATTTCTGGGAAAATACCCGATAGATTTATATATTCCCGGATGTCCAATCCATCCGCTAACATTTATTAATGCGGTTTTAACATTTATATCAAAATAGTAACTTTTGTCATAAATTGATTAGAATTTATCGAAACAATTGATAACCTGAGTTAGTTTTGAAATTCTTCCTTCAAAACGTAAAAAGTTTGAGAATATTCTCAAACTCCACATCCACTTTTCTCAATCTCTCTGACAATTTATAATTGCAAAATTTTCAAAAACTTCCGACTTCACATGTCAAACTCGGAATATATTATGTCAAAAAGGGTAATAGAAAGTATCAAACTTGCGATACTTTATGTCAAAATCCCTGATACACGAAACTGGGCAACAAAAAAGAGGTCTTTTGACCTCGTTTTTTATAATGGTGGGCGTTGGGAGACTCGAACTCTCGACCCTCTCCTTGTAAGGGAGACGCTCTACCAACTGAGCTAAACGCCCGTCTTGTATCTATGACCGCCTAACTTGAGACCAACTTGATCCTGAGCTAAACGCTCATCCTACAACCGTCCGCCGGCAAACTACATAACTATTTACCCTCGGCAAGTCTTATGTTAAATCAAACCATGTTTAATGTCAAGCGTGTGTTTTTCTTTAACATGTTTTTACAATTACGAGATTGCGGAAAAACTTCGTTTTTCTTCGCAACCTTCGGGGTACGGGTTCGGGGGTAAATATTTTGACTTGTATCACTACTGACTTGGAAGGAAAATGTAAAAGGCTACGTGTTATCCCACAGGGGTAAATACTTTGGTTTGGGAATATCATTACAAGCTTGAAAGTAAATTGAAAAAGTCTGACTCTCACACGCATTCCTTGCAGTGTTCAGGGTTAAGTTCTTTGTGCCAATTGTTATCAATAAGTCCGTTAGGAACCATTTTTTCAACCCTTTCAACTCTGAATGAAACATTTGTTTATAATATAATCAGTGTATTTAAAATTTTGTATTAATTATATAAAATGTTAGTATAGGAAAGGAGTTTTATATGGACATTAAGGTTGTAGAAAATGTTAAAACGGTCGAAGCCGATATTCTCGTTATAAATATGTTTGAAGGCGGTAAGACATCAAGTGATTTGGTCAATAAATATGCAATAGAAGAAGATGATTTTAAGGGTAAATTCGGAGAAACTTATCTTTTGCAGACCTATGGAAAAGAAATATACAGAAAAGTTCTTGTTTTAGGCTTGGGTAAAAAAGAAGAATTTAACTCAAATAAATTGAGAGTAGCTGTTGCAAAGGCTGTTAAAAAAGCTAAGCAAATGGCAGCAAAAAAAGTCGCATTTGCTCTAGAAGGAATTGATTTTGATTATTCGGAACAATTTACTATGGGTGCTTTAATAGCGGATTATAGCTTTGACAAATACAAAACAGATGGAATAAAAGACGGGGTAAAAGAAGTTTTTGTTCAGGCAGACTCTGAAGTTGTTAAAAAAGCTGAAACAGTCGCTGCAGCTATGAAATTTGCACGTAATCTTTCTAACGAACCCGCACAGTTTGCAACTCCCTCCGAACTTGCTGAAATAGCTTGTGACTTGGGTTTGGAAACTAAAATTTATGATAGAGAAGAATGTGAAAAAATGGGTATGGGAGCTTTTCTTGCTGTAGGCAGAGGAAGTGTTCAAGAGCCTAAGTTTATTCACATAAAATATGCTGTTGATAATCCTAAAAAACGTATAGCTATAATTGGCAAAGGTATTTGCTTTGATTCAGGCGGTTTAGATTTAAAACCTGCTTCGTCAATGCTGACAATGAAGGATGATATGTCTGGTGCGGCAGCGGTTTTAGGTATAATGAGTGTTTTAAGAGAGCTTCATCCGCAAGTTGAGGTTCACGGAATAATTGCTGCTTGTGAAAATATGCCTGGGTGTAAGGCATATAAACCGGGGGATATTTTGACCGCAAAGAACGGTAAGACAATAGAAGTTGATAATACTGATGCAGAAGGAAGATTAACCCTTGCCGATGCACTTTGCTATGCTTGCGAATTGGGCGTAGATGAAGTTATTGACTTGGCAACACTTACAGGTGCTTGTATGGTTGCTTTGGGAACACAAGCATCTGGAATTATGGGTAATGATGAAGAACTTATTAAAAAACTTATTGATACTGCAAACAGAAGCGGAGAAAGATTCTGGGAACTTCCTATGTGGGAAGAATATTTTGACAGTTTAAAGAGCGATATTGCCGATATGAAAAATACAGGTTCTCGCTGGGGAGGTGCTTCGACGGCGGGGGTATTTCTGAAGAAATTTGTCAAAGATGTTAAATGGGTGCATATTGATATTGCAGGCACAGCGTTTCTGGAAAAACCGCAGAAAGAATTTATTGCCGGCGGAACAGGTGCTGGCGTAAGAACAATGCTCAAATATATTTTAGAAGCATAGTTCTAAGTTGTCAGAGAGGTCGGGGTTTGCTTGGCAAACCCCGAC
>CALYTW010000114.1 GCA_945487905.1 uncultured cyanobacterium | reverse complement strand
TCGGTAGAGAATACGCAATAATTTCTATATTGATTCGGATACGATACAACCATATTAAAACTTTATCCCTTTAAAATTATCATAAAACAAACATTAGAAAATACAAAAAACCCAATGATAAAGCCGGAACAAATGGCAGACAAGTTTTTTTATCTTCGGCTTTCATACTTTTTATAACAGTATACGACAAAAGCAGTCCTGCTATAATCAATAAGATTATAGTCCAATACACCCCGTTAAACAGTATAAAGAGAGAGATACTGAAAACGAACAGTGCTGAAAAGAATATAGTCAAGCTGTCTTTTGCTTTGTATCGTTCGTACCAAAATGCAGGCAATATAAACAACATGGATGCAATAAAAGAATAAATTAAAATCAATCCTATGTCGTGCCAGCCGGCAATTGCACCAAAGGCTCCGGCAACGTATGTGTCGGCTTCTCCCATTGCACGGCCTTTTTTAAACAGTTTTCCTATAAGAGCTACGGCTTCTATTATAATGATACCGATTAGTGCGCCGAATAGTGAATCTTTAGCGCCAATCCAGCCTGAATTTATAAAAGAAAAAATTAATCCGCTGATACCCATTGCGATAGCTATATTACAATCAACGACTTTTTCCTTTAAATCGGTTGCCGTCATTATAATTAAGCAGGAAATCCAAAATATTCCAAAAAGTGTAGTCCAGCTCATTCCAAATTTAATAAAAATTCCGCCAAAAAGGAGTCCTGTTAAAAATTCCACAAGCGGGTATTGAATGCTGATTTTTTCTTTACAAAAAGCACATTTTCCTCTCAAAAAGATGTATGAAAGAATTGGAATATTATGCCACGGTTTCAATCTGTTTCCGCATTTCGGACATTTTGAAGGAGGGTAAATAATACTTTCATCGGACAAAGAGCGGAAAATAACAACATTATAGAAACTGCCAAGGCACAAACCGGTTATAATAACCCAAATTAAAATGTAATTTTCTAAACCAGTAAAATTCATTTAGTTTGCATCTTCCTTTTTCATGTTGCCTTTTGATAATTCTTTTTTTGCGGAATCATCAATAATCATAGAGGATATTGTATTAAAAGTCTGCCTCATACGTCTTGTGACACTCATTGGCGAAACCATTAGAGCTTTGGCGATTTCTCTTTTATTCATGTCTTGTTTATAATACATATCGATAATTTGACGTTCGTCAGGCGGAAGTTTTCTCATAATATCGTTGAAAATAATTTTAGCATCTTCGTAATCTATTTTATTTTGGTAATCATCTTCGGCAATTATTTCCTCAAATCCCAGCATATCTGAATCCGAAGAATAAACATCTTCCAAATAGACAACAGATTTTCTTCTGTCAGCCTGCATAGCCAAATCTACGGATGATGCGGAAGCATCAAGAGCAGAGGCAACTTCTTCATTCGTTAAAAGATTAACTTCTTCCGGAGTTAAAGACTGTGTAAAATTGTTTATACGGATTGAGAGTTCCTGAATATATCTAGGAACACGAATTGTGTTAAGTTTATCTCTCAAATAATGCTTGATTTCTCCGATGATAAAATAACCTGCATAAACTTTGAAATTATCATTTTTTTTAACAGAAAAATTATCTATAGCTTTTAAAAGTCCGATAAAACCGGCTTGAATCATGTCTTCAATAGGGTCGTATGAACGACGAGCAATTGTTTTTGCGATATTTCTTACAACCGGCACCATGTGAGTTACGATTCTTGCTTTGGCAACATCACGCTCTTTCTTATCCGAAGATGAATGGTAAATTTTCAACCATTCGTATATTTTTTCGTAAATATCATTTTCGGATGTACTATTGCCCAAAATGTTATATCTCCGCTCTCTTTAGGTATAATAACATAACTTGGAATCTTATTACAAGTAAAAGATTATATTTATTAAAAAATCAGCTGTAAGCATATATACAGTTGATAAAACAGCTGCTTTTGTGGTCGAAATTCCTACATCTTTAGCTCCGCCTTTGGTTAAATACCCTTGAGTCGCACAAACGAGTGCTATAAGAATTCCGAAGATAAATGCTTTTAAGAGGCTTATATAGATATCTTTTGTGCTAAGCCAGAGCCATACAGAATTCATATATCTTGCAGGATGAAGTCCTATTGTTGCATGAGAAACAACCATTCCGCCGAGTATTCCTATAAACTCGGCAATAAGAACTACCATCGGAACAGTAATTGCAGCGGCAATAAGCCTCGGTGAAAAATAATACCCTACAGGGTCTACTTTTAAGGTTTTTATAGCATCAACTTGAGATGTAACCTGCATATTAGCAATTTCAGCAGAAATAGCAGTGCCAGCACGAGCGCCTATTGCAAGTGCAACAAAACCGGGAGCAATTTCACGAATCATTACTATTGCAATCGAACCTCCTACGTATGCTTCGGCGCCCGACATCAAAAATTGTTTTGATACTTGTATTGCGATAACTGTAGCAGAAACAAAAACTACAACAAGTGATATTATAAGCGAATCATAACTTATTGATGCAGCTTGACTTATAACCGAGCGAAATCTTGTTCCACCGCTTAAAGTATAGCGAATACTGTTTATTAAATCTTGAATACAAGTAACTACAAAATTAATCATAACAAAT
>CALYTW010000113.1 GCA_945487905.1 uncultured cyanobacterium | reverse complement strand
TACAAGCAAAAAGACTTTATCTTTGGGAACAAAAAATTCGCCTGAAGCAATTTGTTTGCCGTACAAACTTATTCTCGGCAATTTTATTGAAGCAATTGAAGGCGGAGCTGATTATATAGCAATGATTACAGCTCCAGGTTGCTGTAGATTGGGAGAATACGGCGGTAATATTTTTAATTCGCTGAAAGATATGGGATATAACGCAAACTTTATTGAAGTTTCATTGTATGACGGAATCAGAGGATTTTATAATTTCTTAAAAAATTTAATCGGAAGAAATGATCCGATTTTAATTATGAGAGCGCTTAATATTACAATTAGAAAAGTTTTTGCAATAGATGATTTAGTCAGTGCTTTGTCGTATTACAGGGCAAGAGAAATTCACTTTGGAGATGCCGAAAAGAATTACAAAAAAGCATTGAGTATGATTGACAGGGCTTCATCGACATCTGAGCTGAAAAAAGTTTATCCGTTAGCTTTAAAAGAAATTGAAAAAACAGAAATTGATGAAAACCGAGAAGTTTTATATGTAGATTTAACAGGGGAAATTTATCTTGTAAATGATGAATTTTCAAATCAGTATATAGAACGTGAACTTGGCAGAATGGGAGTTCAGACAAGAAGAAGTCTTACTGTCGGAAGCTTTTTAAAGGATGCAATTATTCCAAAAGCATTTCAAAATAAAGAAACTCATTTGCAAAGATCTGAAAGAATGGCAAAGCCTTATCTTATGCGTGATATAGGCGGAGATGCTCTGGAATGCATTTCTGATGTTGTCTTTGCTGATTATAAAGGCAAGGACGGTATAATACATATTTCTCCGTTTACTTGCATGCCGGAAATTATGTCGCAGAATATTTTCCCGTCAATCAGGGAAGAACATGATATACCGCTTTTGGTTCTCATAATGGATGAACAAACCGGCAGGGCTGGTTATATAACACGATTAGAAGCATTTGTTGATTTAATGCGCCGTAAAAAAAGAGCTAAAGAAGGTAAAATTAAAACAAGAATATAAAATATATTGGTAAAAAACAATTTTTAATAGTCAAATTGTCATATAGGAAATGAGAAAGCGATGATAAAACTAAATTACAGAAATACTGCTTCCGCAATAGTTGGAGAAGAAAACGGGCTAGATTTAGCAATGGAATTCTTGGAATATAATGATGTTATTAAGAATATCATATCAGACCTTAATCAGTGCAAAGATAAACCCGGACAATGGCTTCAGTGGATGAATTTGGGATATAGCGAAGAAACGGTTTGGTACGTTAAAGAGTTTGCGTCGATGGTAAGAGGAATATTTGATAATATCCTTATTCTTGGAATAGGCGGTTCTGCGTTAGGCGGAATTGCAGTCACGGAAGCGCTTTTGAAGCCTTATTGGAATTACCTTTCAAAAGAACAGAGAAATAATTATCCGAGAATATTTTTTCTTGATAATATTGATCCTGACAGCATAAAAGGGCTTCTGGATGTATTAGATTTAAAGAAAACTCTTGTGAATGTAATTACAAAATCCGGTTCAACAGCAGAGACAATGTCTCAGTATATGATAATAAAAGATTTAATGCAAAAAGAGCTTGGAGATGATTACAGAAAGAATATTGTAGCTACAACTGACCAGAGGGTGGGAGTATTGAGACAACTTGCAGATCAGGAGGGATATAAGACCTTTGTTGTACCGGATGATGTGGGCGGAAGGTTCTCTGTATTTTCAGCTGTAGGTTTAGTTCCGTTTGCGCTTTTAGGTTTGGATATTGATAAGATTATGAGCGGCATTAAGGATATGGATTTAGCGCTCAAAAATACTGATATAAATGAAAATATAGCAGCACAAGGCGCTTTAATCAATTATCTTATGGATAAAAAACTAGGGAAAAATATATCTGTTTTGATGCCGTATTCATCCAGATTAAAGTACGTTTCTGACTGGTATGTTCAGCTTTGGGCTGAATCTTTAGGCAAGGAGATAAATAAAAACGGAGAGAAAGTAAATGTAGGTCCGACTCCTGTAGGTGCTTTGGGTGCAACAGACCAGCATTCTCAAATACAACTGTATAACGAAGGTCCTAATAATAAATTAATAACCTTTATACGGGTTGAGAACTTTGATACAACGCTTGAAATACCTAAAATCTTTGAGTATACAGGCATAGGATACTTAGGCGGTAAAACAATTAATGATTTAATAAATGCCGAGGCCGATTCTACAAGAGTTGCTTTAGCTGATTATAACAGGCCGACAATGACAATTTTAATAGAAAAAGTTGATGAGTATAATATAGCCCAGCTTATGTATATGTTAGAGGTTCAAACAGCAATAGCGGGTGCATTGTATAATATTGATGCATTTAATCAGCCCGGAGTTGAGCAGGCAAAAAATTATACTTATGCTCTTATGGGCAGAGCAGGGTACGAAGATTCAGCACAAGCTCTTAAATCAAAATTAGTGACCGTTTAATAGTCAGAAGGTTCAAAATCTTCATCATCTTTCAGGGAAGAAAGGTCGTCAGAATAGCTTGAATCAAAATCTTCCGGCAAGTATTCGCTGTCAGGCCAAATTGTTGTGTCATCAAATCTGCTTGCATTGAGGTTTTCCGACATTGTAAAATCGGAATTTGACAAATCCGCTTCTCTAACTATTGCACCTGCTAAATCGGCATCAGGAAATCCGCAATAATGAACTGTAGCATAACTGAAATCTGTTCCGTTTAAAACGGATTCATTAAAT
>CALYTW010000112.1 GCA_945487905.1 uncultured cyanobacterium | reverse complement strand
CCAGAAATTCTCTGTTTAATTCTGTTGAATTTTGGAATACGCCACCTGAAATTGCACAAGCCCCTGCAAGTATTACAATTTTTGGTTCCGGTACAGATTTATAGCAATCTTCAAGAGCGTAAGCCATATTTTTTGTAATTGGACCTGTTATAACAATTCCATCAGCGTGTCTTGGAGAAGCTACAAAATCTATTCCAAATCTTCCCATATCAAAATTGCAGTTTGAACAAGCATTTAGCTCCATTTCGCAACCGTTACATCCCCCTGCTGATACTTGTCTTAATTTTAATGACTTTGAAAAAACCTGTTGTATTTCTTTTCTTGTCTTGATTGCAATTTTTTCATATTCATCAGCTGTTATATTTTCATTAATAATCAGTCTTTCTCGTGCTGTAGTTCCAAGTTTATAGTGGTTTGTAAATTGTATGGACTCACACTTGCAATTGCCGCATAATGTACATTTACCCAAATCTATTGCATTGGGGTTAGTGCTTAGTGCACCCGTTGGACAACACGATGTATTAACTTCGCCGCTTTTAATTATAGGGAACCCTCTGAATTGTTCTTTCATGGGTGCATTTTTGATGTCTTTAATATATTGTTTTCCTTGAAAATATTTTAATTTAATTGTATCTAACATTTTTTATCCTTTGAATTATTAAATTTATAAGTCATTTCCGCAATATGATAAATTAAAACTCTTGTTACATAGCGGAAAATCAGATATACCGTTATTTCTTACTGCCATAGCAAGCATATACCAGTTATTGAAAGACGGATCTTTAATCTTGTATCGAATCAATTCACCACTTACACCTGTAATGGCAGTATGTACGACTTCACCTCTCCAGCCTTCTGTTATTGATATAGCAAAAGAATTTGGAGTTAAATCATTATTGGTTTGAACTTTTATTCCATCATTATTTTCTTTTAATTTTTCCAATAAATCATTAATAAACTCTGCTGATTGCTTTACTTCTCTGTATCTTAGGTTAAATCTTGAATAAACATCACCGTTTTCTTTAATTTCTTTTTCCAAAGGACATTTTTTATACCATTTGTCCTTAAAATCAAATCTTGAATCAAGATTTACTCCGCTTGAGCGGGCAGCCATTCCGACTGCGCCAAGCTGCAATGCTGTTTCCATACTTACTACACCTGTTTTTTCCATTCTTGAAATACAAGAAGGCTTTTTTAGCATAACTTTTGCAGTGCGATCAACGATTTTGATAACGTCATCAAGAACAGATTTTATTTTATCTGATAATTCAGGTGTAATGTCAAAATTAACACCGCCGACATCTATCAAACCTCTACCAAAACGGCTTCCGCATATTTCCAACATTGTATTTATGACAAGCGTTCTTGTAGTTCCAAAAACTGATGCACCCATTAAATATGCCATATCACCGGCGATAGCTCCCATATCGCCTATATGAATTGCTATTCTTTCCATCTCAAGAGCAATTCTTCTTATAATTTCTGCTCTTTGGGAAATTTTTATATCAGACAAGGCTTCCATAACTTGAGAATATGCCATATTATAACCTATTACGGTATCTCCGCAAATAGATTCTGCAAGTCTGTTATTCGGATTAAGCATAAGTGCTTCGGCACCTCTGTGTTGATAACCAAGCATTATTTCCAAATCATAAACCTTTTCACCCTGACACATAAATCTAAAATGCCCCGGTTCAATTACTCCGGCATGAATAGGACCAACTGCTACTTCGTGAACATCTTCGCCTTGCATTGCAAAGAAAGGATATTCGTCTTGATTTTTTCTTAAAGGCTTTAACCAAGGGTGATTTTTAGGTTCAATTCCAAATTCTTCATAAAATTCTCTTTCAAAATTATGAAACTGAGGGAAATCTTTGGTTAAAGAGTCATAAGATTTAATGTCAGGGGCAAAAAGCATAGAAGACACATAAATCATACCCTCTTTATCATCTGCTAAAGTTATATATAAACGGATATTTTCAAACTCTTGTTTGCCCAAAAATCCTATCGGGCGAAGTTTCATATTCCTTACATCTTCTCTCAATTCATCAATCGTAATTGCAGGGATTGAAAGAGCATCGATTTTTGTATTATTTTTTAGTTTAATCCAATTCATTATTTTTTCCTTTAAAAACCTTTAACAGCATTTGCTATAATTTCGTAATACGGTAAATATATGCCCATTACAAAAGCTATTATTAATAAAACAATTTGCGGAGCATACATTGTCCAAGATAGTTTGACCCTTTCTTGATTTTTACCGCTATTAACAGACATTGTAAAGACGGCTTTGGAAAGCCCGTATATAACAATTGTGAGCAGTAGCAAGAAACCGGTGCACATCCAATAATGCCCCTCTTGAAGCATTGTCTTTACAATTAAATATTCACTTATAAAAAGAATTGATGGTGGAAAAGCTACAATTCCCAAACAAGATAAAATCCAAAGCCAGCCCGTTTTATTATCTTTTTCTAATAATCCTGTTACGGATTTTATTTTTTTTGTTTTGTATATTTTTAAGATATTGCCCGATGTCATAAAAAATGATGCTTTAATAAAAGAATGTCCTATCATGTGAATAGTTGCGGCGAACATTCCTGCTCCGCCAAGAGCTGCTCCAATAGCTAAAATTCCCATATTTTCAATGGAAGAATATGCAAGCATTCTTTTGTAATTATTTATATGGTACACAAAAACTGCAGCTACAAATAGTGATAAAAATCCCATTGTAAATAAT
>CALYTW010000111.1 GCA_945487905.1 uncultured cyanobacterium | reverse complement strand
GATGCTCTGGTGCATGCTATTGAAGCATATGTTTCCTGTATGGCAACAAACTTTACAAATTCAAATGCTCTGGAAGCCGCTAAGCTTATATTCAGATATCTTGAGCGTTCTTATGTAAACGGAGCAAATGACCCGATGGCAAGGGAAAAAATGCATTATGCCGCAACGATAGCGGGTATGTCTTTTGCAAATTCGTTCCTCGGGCTTTGCCACTCTATGGCTCATAAATTAGGAGCAATGTATCACGTTCCTCATGGTGTCGCAAATGCTTTGTTAATAAGACAAATTATTAAATTTAATTCATCAGATGCTCCTAAAAAACAGGCAATTTTCCCGCAATATAAGTTCCCGAATGCTAAAGCAAAATACGGGCAAATTGCTGATGAACTCGATTTGCGAGGAAAAGATGACGATGAGAAGGTTGAGAGTTTGATTAACGCAATTGAAGGATTGATGGTTGCAATCGATTTGCCGTTGTCAATTAAAGACTATGGTATTGATAAAAATACCTTTATGAACAACCTTGATGAACTGGTTGAACTTGCATTTGATGACCAATGTACAGGCGCAAACCCTGTTTATCCGTTATTTGAAGATATAAAGAAGATTTATATTGATGCATATAACGGCAAAGTATAGGAGTTTATTATGATTAATTCAACTGTTGAATTCTTAAAATTGAAAATTGAAGAAACTTTAGGCGATTTTACACCAAATATCGGTATTGTTCTTGGCTCAGGTTTGGGCGAACTTGCTGACGAATATTGTGATCTTGCTATTCCGTATTCGGAGATTCCGGGGTTTGAAGCTTCTACTATTTCAGGACACAAAGGAAGATTAGTTTTTGCAAACATCAATGACAAAAATGTCGTAATGATGCAGGGACGCTTTCATTACTACGAAGGACACTCAATTCAAAAAGTAGTTTACCCGATTAAAATCATGAAAAAACTCGGAGTGGAAACTCTTATTGTTACAAATGCAGCCGGTGGTGTTAATCCTGCATTTAATCCCTCTGATTTAATGATAATTACAGATCATATAAATTTTATGGGTGTAAATCCGCTTATGGGAGAGAATGATAATGAAATGGGAGAAAGATTTCCTGACATGTCGGAAACTTACACACCGGAGCTTGTTGAATTGACGAAAAAAGTTGCTTCAAAATTGAGCATAGACTTACAAGAGGGAGTATATCTTGCAATGTCAGGTCCTTCATACGAAACCCCTGCAGAAATCAGGATGGCTCGAGTAATAGGTGCAGATGCAGTGGGCATGTCTACTGTTCCGGAAGCAATCATTGCCGGCTGGGCTAAAATGAAACTCCTTGGTATAAGCTGTATTTGCAATTCCGCAGCAGGTGTGAGCAATGTGTCATTATCACACGATGACGTTATACATTCGGCAAATATTGCAAAAGACAGATTTAAAGTGTTAATAAAAGAAATAATAAAAAACTTGTAAAATGCGTTTAGATAAATTTTTAAAAGTATCAAGATTAATAAAACGGAGAACTGTTGCAAATTCTGTATCGGAAATGGGCAGAGTGCTTGTTAACGGAAACCCTGCGAAACCTGCTAAACAATTAAAAATTGGAGATATTATTGAAATAGAATATGCTAATCATACCGAAAGGGTTGAGGTATTGATAATTCCTTCAGGGAATATTAGTGTACAAGAAGCTGAAAGTTTATATAGAAATGCATGAAATATTTGTAAGTATGAATAATTTTTTTCAGACTATGGGAGTTCAAGGACTCGCTATAAATTCTGCGGTTGAAAGTTTTTTTCTTGTTCCCCCGCCTGATATTTTACTTATTGCAATGGATCTTGCGAAACCTGAAAAAGCTCTTTATTATGCATTTGTATGTACGCTGGCATCAATTTTCGGTGCAGCAATAGGATATTTTATAGGTTTATTAGGCGGACGACCTGTTTTTCATTTCTTTTTTAGAAATAAACAAGATAAATTTGATGCTGTTGAAAAAATGTACAATGACTATGGTTCATTTGCAGTGTTTTTTTCGGCTTTTACACCTATACCGTATAAAGTTTTTACAATCGCCAGCGGTATTTTAAGAATGAATTTTTGGAAATTCATAATTGCAAGCTTTTTTGGAAGGGGCGGAAGATTTTTTCTGGTAAGTTTAGTTTTAATGCTCTTTGGAGAAACCATAAAACAATACTTAGAGATTGTAATATTGGCAGTTACGGTTGTAATTGTGATTTTTTGTGTTGTAATTTATAAAAAGAGGCATTCTTTAATAAAACGGAGCGATAAAAATGGGAATAATTAATGAACATTTTATGATAAATACTGAAGGCAATACTGATATAATTGATATAACAAAACAGGTTCAGAACTGCGTATATCAGCACGAATTAAAGGATGCTCTTGTATGTGTTTCAATACAGGGAAGTACATCAGCTATTACTACAATAGAATATGAAAACGGTTTGATTGAAGATTTGCGTGAAGCGTTGGAAAAGATTGCTCCGTCAGGAAAAGACTATCATCATGATGAAATATGGCATGACGGTAACGGCTATGCGCATATACGTTCTGCACTAATGGGAAGTTCTGTGAGTGTTGCATTAAAGGATGGATTATTAAACCTTGGTACTTGGCAGCAGATTATTCTCATGGATTTTGATAACAAGCCCCGTTCAAGAAATATAACAGTGCAAATTGTATACTAATTTTTATGTTTTTTATAATGATTTGTAAATAAAAAGGGATTGATGAATCAATCCCACATATAAGTACATATCCCAATCAACAACAAATTTATAAAATTTTATATCAAGTTCAACGCAACACTAGGCAACTGATTTGCTGTAGAAAGTAATGTTG
>CALYTW010000110.1 GCA_945487905.1 uncultured cyanobacterium | reverse complement strand
GCCTCTGATATTAAAAATCTGTCTTTGTTTGTCGGACTTAGGGCAAGTGCAGTCGGATGAAATTGTATAAACTCCATATCACGCAATTCGGCTCCTGCATTGTAAGCCAAATCTATTCCGTCTCCTGTTGCACCGTCAGGGTTTGTTGTATACTTGTATATTTGCCCGACTCCTCCTGTTGCAAGTATTGTAGCGGATGAATATGCAATTTCATGTTCGCCTGTTAAGGAATTATATAAAATTAATCCCTTGCATTCATTTTGTGCATTTATTAAAAGTTCCACTGCGAGGGAGTTTTCCATAACCGTAATATTAGCATTTTCAAGAACTTTACGGCTCAAAGCATCAACAATGCCTTTACCTGTAGCATCTCCTCCTATATGCAGAATTCGTTTAAAGCTGTGAGCTGCTTCTAGTGTAAAATTAAGTTTGCCGGAAGTATCTTTATCAAAAGATACTCCATAGTTGGTTAAATCTTTTATTACATTATCAGACATTTCGGAGATATATTTTGTGATTTTTTCTTCGCTCAAACCCGCACCGGCTTTAAGTGTGTCGGCAGTATGTTTTTTAGTAGAATCTCCGGTATTTTCGTGCAAAACACCAACAATACCTCCCTGTGCAAATTTAGAGTTGCTTTCTCCCAGAGAGGATTTTGTAATTATAAGTATTCCGTCAGGCAGTTCTATCTGAGATGCCAGTTTTAGGGATGCAAACAGTCCTGATGCACCGCTTCCAACTATAACAGCCGAATACTCTGAATGTTTCATTGTAAAAAAGATTCCTCCATCCGCTACTGTTATTGTAAAACAAACATTAGAATAGTTGTATTAATAAATTATTAAGATATTTTATATTGTTGAATATCCTTTATTGTTTTGATGGGTATATGTAATAATAGACATATCCAAAAACTTTGGATGAATGGACTCGTATGTAACTGAAGAATTTGTATCTACAAACGGATATAGTTCTTTAGCCTGTTTGATATCATTTTCGTAGCCTGTCAAGTCGCCCGCTTCTTTCTTGTATTTAGCCCTGTCAGCGTAGTATTTGGCCTTATTGGGAACTCTGTCTATCAGCAAATCATAGATCATAACAGAAGCATCATATTTCCCCACTCCGGCATAAATGTCAGCGATGCAGGCATAGCCGGCATAAGCTCTTATATCTATATCAATAATTTTGTTGCAGTATGTGACTGCCAGTTTATTGTTACCCTGTTCTTTAAGGAGCATGGCAATTTTAAGCATGTCATTAATTCCAGGACTCGGTATTTTTAACATATCATCCAAAGCGCCTTTGTAATCCTTGAAAAACATTTTTATTTTAGCTCTGTCTTTGTACAGACTTGTCATTAAATTATCATCCAAGTCATTTGGTGCAGTTGTAACGGCTTTGTTAATTTCTTTTATAGCACCGTTTTTATTAGACATTTTAGCGAGATAAACCGCATTGTTCCGATGGAAGATATATTCCTTGCGGTCAAAGTTGCTTTGGTTTTTTGCCGTATAAAAACTTATATTATTAAATACATAACCGATTTGTGCTGCTTTATTGTACGGCGGGCAGATGCAATAAAGCAGGATAATTACTGATATAACGGTTATTATAAAGTTTTTCTTATTTTTATTTAACATACAATGTCTCGGTCTGTTTACAGCAAAATTATAACCCATAATAAGTAAAATTAAAAGAAAAAATAATGAGCGAAGGAAATATTCGCTCATTATTTAGCCGTACCACTGCCTATCGAAGTTCACAGAAATTAATTTTGAATTTAACATCTCCTTTTCAGAAATGTTACACCCGAAAGTAATACCTTAGTGCTGCTATGTTTCCATCCTGACACGGTTCGATAGCTTTCGCCGCAACATCCTGAACTGTCAACAATGTTAAAGACATTGTCAATTGCTATGTACTCCTCACAGCAGGCTCTGCACCCCGCCAAGCGTTCGGGTCGAGGGATCCGCCAATTCCCCGTGGAGTACGGCAATGGTAATTTTAACATAAATAACATGTATATTCAATCTTTACATTAATTAACAATTAGGCAATTTTTTTAGTCAGAAGTGTTTATATATATAATATTAATGTGTGAAGGTAGAACTATGATTCAAAACGTATCTAATCAAAATCCTTACGGGTCAATTGACAGGGTCGGTATGACTCAAGACGGAAGGGTTGTGTATAAAGTTACCGACGGGAACGGAGAAATTGCCGGCGGATTAAGTGTTGCACAAAAAGATTGTGATATGTTTGAGCGTTCGTACCGAGATGTTATGGAAGCGGCACCGAAGCTTGAACAATATATGAAAACACATACAGAAGAAGATATGAAAAGACAGCAAAAACGTGGCAGGTGGATTATTGGAGGTTCAGCGCTGATTGGCGGTTTAATTCCGGCATTGACGTCACACTTCATAACTCAGAAAACAGTCTGGCAGGCATTAATGACCCTTGCAGGTACAGTCGCAGGTCTTTTTGTGGGTATTAAAGCCGGTACGAAAGCAATGACACCTCCCGGGGCTGAACAAATGACCAGAGCCACTCAAACTCTATCACGACTTGATATACAGCAAGTTTAATTGTTGTGTTTTTCCTTCAGGCAGCGTAAAAACCAGCGTTTTTCAGCAAAATCAAAATATTACCTGTAGATATATTTTGATGTTTTAAAAACATTTTTAATTATTTATGCCGTTCTTTATTTTTCTTTTTTTGCAATTAAAAGAAAAGGGAAGAACGGCGAAGAAAGAACAAAAACATGCAAATGATTTCTACACTCTTTGTGTGTGGATTAAATTGATTTTGTCGGCAAAAACTGACACCTTATGCCTATATCTCGGATTCATGCTTTCCTACTATATAAACTTTTTAGGGTTTTTTGTTGGAAGTAAAAAGAAAGTATGGCGCAAAATAAAAATAAGTATGAATTTAGTGAATTTAGTGTTAAATATTGTTAACTTTTTTAAATAATAAGGCAATTTTTTTTAATAAAAATACTTTATATAAGTATAAAGTGTGTAAAGGTATTTATTAAT
>CALYTW010000109.1 GCA_945487905.1 uncultured cyanobacterium | reverse complement strand
TTTCTTTTTATATAAACAAATTTGAATTAGAATTGTTACTTTCGGCAATATATTTGGCTACTCCACCAACTTCGACACCATCAATCAATTCTTCTTTTTGTATTCCCATAACATCCATACTCATTTGGCAAGCTATAAACTTAACTCCTTGATTTTGAGCTTGCTCAATTAATTCTTTCAACGACAAAACATTTTTATTCTTCATAACTTGCTTCATCATTAATGAACCCAGACCACCCATATTCATTTTAGATAAAGTTAATTTATCAGCACCTTTTGGCATCATAAAGCCAAACATTTTATCAATAAATCCCTTTTTAACGGTTATATTTTCTTTTCTTAAAATATTTAATCCCCAAAACGTAAAGAACATTGTTACATCTTTTCCGCTTGCTTTAGCACCATTTGCAATAATAAAGCTTGCAAGTGCTTTATCTAAATCATTTGAAAAAACAACAATTGTTTGACCATTTTTAGAATTGTTGTTTTGGGATGCTTGTTCATTATTAACACCTTTTTGAATTGTCGCAACTATTTTTTTATCAGTATTACTCAAGTTCAATAAAGTATTATTTGTAGAATTACACCAAGCCTCGACATCAGAATAAAAACCTCTGTCGGTTGAAGTTATTTCTAAAATCTCGCCATCGTTTAAGTTTGATATTGTGCTTGATAATTTCATAATTGGTCCGGGGCATGATAAACCGCAAGCATCAACTTTAACAACATTATATGTTGCTATATTTGCAGTTTGTAATTCTTGTGAAATTTTATTAACCTTGCCGTTTTTATCTTTTTCTATTTCATTATAAAGCTGCATTCCGCCCAAGATAGAATAAACATTATTGTATCCGTTTTGGATTAATATTCTTGATGCAACATAACTTGTATATCCTGTATTACAAACAAGAATAACTTTTTTGTCTTTTGGAATTTCATTAATTCTTTCTCTCAACTCTGCCAAAGGAATATTAACTGCACCATTTATCGTTTTTATATTATAACTTTCAGGTATTCTTACATCTACTATATAAGAACCAACAATATCCTCGTAATACGCAGGTTTTACCAAACCTTTCAAAATATTGTCTGCACACATTCCCAAAATATTTACAGAGTCTTTTGCTGATGAATAAGGTGGCGCGTAACACAATTCACTATCCAATAATTCTTGAATTGTTCCTTGATTTCTCATAACGGAGGCAATGACATCAATTCTTTTTTCAACACCTTCATATCCTACGGCTTGTGCACCCAAAATTTTACCTTCGTTATTAAATAATAACTTATAAAAAGTTGAAGTAGCATCAGGATAATATCCTGCATGAGAATTTCCAAAAGTTAAAGCTTTCCAATATGGAATATTTTCTCGTTGTAAAGATTTTTCATTATAACCTGTACAAGCAACCGTATAATCAAAGACTTTTAATACTGATGTCCCTTGAGATTTTTTATAAGTTGATTTTAAATTACAAATATTATCGGCAATAATTCTGCCTTGCCTGTTGGCAGGTCCTGCTAAAGGTATTAAAACATCGTTATTCGTTACAAAATGTTTAATTTCTACACTATCTCCACCTGCGTAAATATTTTCATCATTTGTTTGCATATTTTCATTAACAATAATTCCTCTATTTACTTCCAAATTAGAATTTTTTGCTAATGTTGTTTCAGGTTTGACTCCGATAGCTAAAATTGCAATATCATAAGGAATTGTTTTGCCTGAATTTAGCTCAATTTCTTTTTCTTTAAATAATTTCACTCCGTCTGATAAAATTAATTCAACTCCTTTATCTCTCATCTCATTTTGAGCAAAACAAGCTACCTCATAATCAATGGGAGCAAGAATTTGATTAGATAATTCAACAACTTTAGTATCAAGACCTAAATGAGCAAAATTTTCTGCCATTTCTATCCCGATAAATCCTGCTCCTACAACAACAGCTGATTTAACATTATTATTTTTTATATAATCTTTTATTTTATCAGCGTCAGCCAAACTTCTAACCGTAAAAATATTTTCATTGTTAATGCCTTCTAACGGGGGAACTATTGGATTTCCGCCTTGAGCTAAAACTAACTTATCATAATAGAATTTTTCTCCATTTGAGGACACAACGAACTTTTCTTCTCTATTGATTTTTACGACTTCTGTATTTAGCCTTACATCTATATTAAACATATTTTTGAATTTTTGAGGATTAGATACAAGAATTTTATCCCTATCATTAATAACGTCAGAACAATAATAAGGTAAGCCGCAATTAGCAATAGACACTTCATTAGTGCGTTCTAATATAGTAATTTCACAACGCTCATCTAACCTTCTTAGTCTTGTTGCACAACTTGCACCACATGCTCCGCCGCCTATTATAATTACTCTCATATAATCTCCTAATATATTTATATTCGTATATTAGAATATTAGCAAAAACTTTTATTCTTTGTCAATATTTTTATAAATTGACAATATTCAAACATTATAATATTCTAATACTATGAAAACTGATAAAGACATTGATATAAATGAATATTCAGAAATTTTTAAAGCTCTTGCACATCCGACAAGACTTACTATTGCATATAATCTTTCTAAAAAAGCGGAGTGCAACGTGAGTAAAATGAGCGAATGTTTAGGTGTTCCACAACCAACGGTTTCTCAGCATTTAACAATTTTAAAAAATGCAAATGTAATAACCGGTTACAGAAACGGTAATCAGATTTGCTACAAAATAGAAAATCCAAAAGTAATTAAAATATTAAAACAAATGGTCTAGTTTTGGATTTTAAAATTACATTTAGTGTTACATAAAATTGAAATTTCGATTTTAAGATTACATTTAAAATTACATTTTTAAATTACATTTTACTAATTTTTATTCAAAAAATGTAATGGTTATTTCTAACATTCCATCCGGAAAAATATTTTCAACAAAAATGCTCTTTAACCTTATTTTAAAAGACTTTTAAACGATTTTTAAAATTTTTCTCAACGATTACATTTAAAGTTAAAATTACATTTTTTGAGACAAAAATTTTGCTTCCCTTAAATATTTTTAAA
>CALYTW010000108.1 GCA_945487905.1 uncultured cyanobacterium | reverse complement strand
TTCATTCGCTGATTGTTCTATATTCTTTTCTTCTGTCTTTGGTTTTTCATCAACAGCTTTATCTTTAACTTCTTTTTCAGCTGATTTTCCCTTGCCACGAAGCTCTTTCCAGCCTTCTTTGATTTTATCGGTAAAAGATGCATCTTTTTTGTTTTCAAGAGCTTTGCCACCCTTCTTTAAACAAATTGCACCAACAACAATTGCTGCAGCAGCAATAAGTCCGCCTATAATACCGACAGTTTTTGCTGTCTTATTATCACTTTTTACAAACTCGTCCTGCTCAGGAGTTGTCTGAAAATCATTTTTGACCCGTTCTACTTTTTGTTGATTTTGCTGAGCCCTATTGTAGTATTCCAAAGCTTGAATTTTATCAAATTCGCCGTCATTTACATTCATCTCATTTGACATAGTAACACCTTTATTTATATTAAGTATTATATATAAAAATTATTGCTATAAAAAAAACAAATCTTTACATTTATATTGGTTTGATATATTTTAAAGTTGTGGGTATTAAACCCAATGAGAGAAAAAAGAAGGAGACACTTAACATGAGTGAAAGAAAATTAGTCGGAACAAATGAAATGTTCAGAAAAGCACTCGCAGGCGGTTATGCAATCGGTGCTTACAATGTTAACAACATGGAAATTTTACAGGGTATCGCAGAGGCTGCCGAAGAAACAAGATCCCCTATTATTCTTCAAGTTTCAGCAGGTGCCAGAAAATATGCTAATCAAACTTATCTTATCAAGCTCGTTGAAGCAGCTCTGGCTACAACAACGGTTCCTATAGCACTTCACTTAGACCACGGTGCTGATTTTGAAATCTGCAAATCATGCATTGACGGAGGTTTTTCATCTGTAATGATTGACGGAAGCAGATTTCCGTTTGAAGAAAACGTTGCTCTTACTAAAAAAGTTGTTGAATATGCTCATGAAAGAGGGGTTTCGGTTGAAGCTGAACTTGGTAAATTAGCAGGCGTTGAGGATGACGTAAATGTTGATGCTAAAGATGCTAAATATACTAATGTAAAAGAAGCTGTAGAATTTGTTAAACAAACAGGATGCGATTCTTTGGCAATTGCTATCGGTACTTCTCACGGTGCTTACAAATTCAAAGGCGAAGCTAAGTTAGACTTTGAAAGGCTTAAAGAAATTAAAGATGCATTAAGAGAAGCAGGTTTTGGTGATTATCCGATTGTTCTTCACGGCTCGTCATCAGTTCCGGCTGAATTTGTTGCTAAATGTAATAAATACGGCGGTAACTTACCTGATGCACAGGGTGTTCCGGAAGATATGCTTAATTATGCTTCTAAACACGGCGTTGCTAAGATTAATATCGACACAGATTTAAGATTGGCTATGACTTCAACAATCAGAGAATTCTTTGTTGAACATCCGGAAAAATTTGACCCACGTGAATACATGGGGCCCGGGAGAACTGCCGTTAAAGAAATGGTTATACACAAAATGCGTGACGTTTTAGGCACAGCAGGACACGCAGATGATTAATTTCATATTAAAAACAAAAAAGAGCTGCTTATGCAGCTCTTTTTTGTTTTATTTAATTCTTTATTGAAGGACATTTGCCTGATTGTATTCATTGTCGTCAACTTTTTGACAATAAACTTTTTTCGCAACATCAATATTACATTGCTTATTGCAATTATCAAGAATATTTTTAAAACCATTTTCAAAATTTGCATCATTCTTTTTATCTACCTTAAAGTATACAGCTGAATTATCTTGTGATATTTTAGGTTCTGCAACACTATAATTAAATCCCATTACTGTTGTATTAACAATAGTATCTGCAATTGCACTTTTTTCCTTTTCGTCTTTGATGTCTTTTACATTCGGCATTGTTACCTTGTAAACACTCCTGAATGCAGGACTTTGTGAATGTTCTACTGTCATATTTAATTTTCTCCTATCATACTTACATATATTTTAAAGTTGTTTCAAAAAAAATATTGCTAAAAATTTTTATTAATTTTACAAAATTTTACAAAAAAAACGAGGAAATCCATATTTGAAAGTCCTCGTTTTTTATTAGTTGATTTAGATTAATTTATAATTAATTTATACATTTAGCTTTATCTTCATCTGTTACACCTTTTATTGTAAGGTTAACCCTGCCCTTGTCATCAATCTTAATAACCTTAACAATAACTTCGTCGCCTATATTAACGTGAGGTTCAATAGTCTCAATCCGTTCATAACAGATTTGAGAAATGTGAACCATACCGTCTTTACCGCCACCGAGTTCAACAAATGCACCTATCGGAATGATTCTTACAACTTTGCCTTTTATAACCATGCCTACTTCAGGTTTAAAAGTTAAGTCATTAATCATTTTCTTTGCAATTTTAGCGCCTTCCTGATCGTTTGAAGTAATAGTAACAATACCGTTATCCTGAATATCAATTTCAGCACCGGAAGCTTCTATTATCGCCCTTATCTGTTTACCCCCCGGTCCGATAACAGTTCCGATATCATCAACCGGTATTGTCATCGTAGAAATTGAAGGTGCAAACGGAGAAAGTTCCTTTGCAGGTTCTGTAATAACTTTTCTCATTTCGCCTAAAATATGGAGTCTGCCTTCTTTAGCTTGAGCTAAAGCACGTCTTAATGTATCATTTGCAATACCTTTAGCCTTCATATCCATCTGAAGCGCAGTAATACCCTCATCATTACCCGTTACCTTAAAGTCCATATCTCCAAGGAAGTCTTCAATTCCTTGAATATCAGTTAATACAACAGGCTCTCTGCCTGGTTCTGTAATCATACCCATTGCAACACCGCCTATCATACATTTAACCGGAACACCTGCATTCATCAAAGCCATTGAAGAACCGCAGGTTGAACCCATTGATGTTGAACCGTTTGACTCAAGTACATCAGATGTTACTCTTATAGTATACCCGAATTCTTCAGGAGAAGGCAGAGCGGGAACATTAGCTCTTTCCGCTAAATTTCCGTGTCCTACTTCACGTCTTCCCGGACCTCTTAACGGTTTAACTTCGCCAACTGAAAAACCCGGAAAGATGTATTTGTGCATATATGATTTTTTAACTTCCGGATCAACACCGTCAAGCTCTTGAGCCATTGCAGGACCTGCTAGAGTAGCAACAGAAAGAATCTGTGTTTGACCCCTTGTAAACACAGCCGAACCATGCGCTCTCGGT
>CALYTW010000107.1 GCA_945487905.1 uncultured cyanobacterium | reverse complement strand
TGCTCACGGCCAGATAGCCCACGCGCTCGCCGGGGAGGGACAGGGATTTGCTGAAGGAGTAGCAGATGATGGTATCATCATAAAAGTGCATCACGCAGGGGGCCTGTACGCCGTCGTAGACCAGCTCCCGGTAGGACTCTTTCTTCATCAATCGAAAGGGTGTATGAAGGGGTTAATGATATAAAATTCAGAGGAATGTTTTACAGAAAAGATATTGGAAACTGCATTACAGCAACGGTTTAAGACGAATTGTAACATTTTCTTTACATAACTCCTTAAGAAAGGCAATTTTTTAAAGAGTAAATACTTTATATATATACGAGACGGAAAAAAGTAATATAAAGTATAAAAAGGAGAAAATTATGGCAAGAGTTTTGATTTCAATGCCCGAAAGTTTTTTAGGCAAAATTGACGAAGTAGCAGATTCAGAAAGCAGGTCACGTTCAGAATTGATTCGTGAAGCATTGAGAAGCTACATTACAAGAAATCAGGTAAGAAGAAGCGGATTGGCAGATAAAAATGCTAAAATCTTAGAGGCGCTGCTGGATTAAGGTAATGGGGAAAATTCGGAAGAGACCGAATCAGAGACGAGGAGAAAAATAGAAAACACAAGGAGAAAAAGGCTTAGAAAAGCCAAAGAGACGAGAGAAAAAAGAAAAGGGAACTGAGAGTTAATTAAATTAAAACCACAACACAAACAAACAAGAACGGTTTCCAAAAAGGCAGTCATAGACTGCCTTTTTATTTGTTTTTATAAATTTAATGCACCTAGTTTTCAAACTGTTCAGCTACTTCAAAAGGCTGTTCAGCCAATTTAAGTGTTTCTCTGTCAATTATGCCCCTTTTTAGCTCTGTAAACGAGGCTTTTTTAGAGTTAAATTGTTTCTTTAAAAACTCGTAAGCAATTTTCGGGTCGCATTTTGTTCCGCATGTAAATAAATCTACTGCCGCATAGCCCAATTCCGGCCAAGTATGAATAGCAAGATGACTTTCGGAAATTATAACAACTCCGCTTACTCCGTAGGGGTTAAACATATGAAAACACTTTTGAACAATCGTTGCACCGCATTCCAGTGCTGCATCAACCATGAACTTTTCGACTTTGTCGACATTATTCAATATATTAGAATCACATTCAAAAAACTCTGCAAGAACATGCTGTCCCAAGTTTACTGTTTCGAGGTGCTGTTCCTCGAGAGCTTCTATAGAAGATGATATTACTGCCAATTCATGTGCCTCCTTATGAACAAAATTTTCTAACCTTTACATAATACTATAAAAAATAAAAAATATGTAATTTTTACACTTTTTGTACGATATGTTAATAATTCGTTACAATTATATGCGAAAGTGTGTTACAATCGAGGCGTTAGTATTAATAAAAAGGGAGTTTTATATGGATTATGAATTAAATTTATCACATGAAGAATTGGAGAAAAGAACTCATAAGGATTATTTGACTACCAAAAAAATGCTTGCGGTTGATTCGATTGAGTATCACATGCTTGATAAAGGCGATAAAGAGGCTTTGAAACATCTTGTAAAAGCTGCGGTAAAACTTGATAAAATAAACATGGAGCTTGATAATTTTCACAATTTGCCTTTCAAAGAGTATTTGGAAAAGGAAATTGCAAACGGAAATGAAACGGCAAGGCTTACAAAAATCCTTTTTGATGCACAAAAAGGCGTATGTGCTTTAGACAGAGAATCCCATATGGTAGAACTTGCGAGGATGAATGGCAATGTAATAAAAATGCGTGCAGGAAAAGCCCTTTACCCTGAGGATTTGGAGAAAGAAGAATTTCATTCGATTTTAATAAAAATGCTAAAGAGGGGCAAATGTAAGGATGTTGAGAAGATACTTAATCAACGCTCCGTAGTAGAAAGAAATGGCGATGAACTTGTTGCAATCGATTATATAGATAAATTTAAAGATGATTTTGCTTATATGGCGGATGAACTTGAAAAAGCTGCGGAAGTATCTACGAATGCTGATTTTAATGAATTTTTGAGACTGCAGACAAAGGCTCTAAGAACTCCTGACCCCATGCTTGATGCATATGCGGATAAAAAATGGGCAACTTTGCAGGATACTCCTTTGGAATTTACAATAACAAGAGAGAATTATTCCGATGAAATGACGGAAACAGTCGTTGAAAATACTGAATTGAAAGCTCTTTTGGATGAGGCGGGAATTGTTCCGGTTGCAAAAGATTTCCTCGGAGGACGTGTAGGTATTATTAATAAACAAGGCACAGATGCCATCTTAAACGTAAAAAAATATTTACCACTTATGGCAAAAAATATGCCTTTAAACGACAAATATGAACAAAATATTTCGCCCGATAAAGAATCTAAACAAACAATGGTAGATGCTGATTTGGTTGCTGTAACAGGCGATGTCGGAGAATTCAGAGCAGGAATTACGCTTGCGGAAAATCTTCCGAATGATGACAAGTGGTCAATTACCAAACTTGACGGCGGGAGACGAAACGTATACCACAGACAAATCCGCTTAATAACTTCTGATGATGCCAGAGAAAAAATGCAGAAAAGATTAAATGCAATTTTGAATCACGATTTACACAAATACTACAATGACGAAGCTGACCACTGGTTTACAATAGGCCACGAAAACGGTCACTCTTTAGGTCCAAAATCGGGTACGGAAGGTTTAGGCAAATATAAATCAATAATTGAAGAAAACAAAGCTGATATGGTTTCACTTTCAATGATAGATTTGCTTACGGATGCAGGAATGTACACGAAAGAGCAACGGGAGCAAATAATCGTTACCTATGCAACAGACAACATGATGATGTCAAAACCAACAATGAGTCAGGCTCACAGGGTACGTTCGGTTATGCAAAACTATTTCTTTATAAAAGAAGGCGCTATAACAATTTCCAAAGAAGGTGTACTCGATATTAATATTGAAAAAATGGTTTCAACCGCCCGCAAAATGCTTGAAAAAATTATCGAAGTTCAGCTTTCAGGAGATTTTGCAGAAGGCGAAAAATATGTAACAGAAAACTTTGTTTGGACTGACGAAATGGAAACCCTTGCTCAAAATATTAAAAAGGTTTCAAAAACACTTAACGGCAGAGTTGAATCTTCGCTGGCAGACAGACTGCTAGAGGAGGGGTAAATATTAATTAAATAGCATCAGTGAGCGGCGGAAAAATCGAAGATTTTTCCGCCGCTCCTTTTTTAACACCTTTGTAATATAATAATTAGTACTTGTGAGGAAATTTATGAAAAAAGTTTATATAGAGACAATGGGCTGTCAGATGAATAAATCTGATGCCGAGCGTATGTACGGCA
>CALYTW010000106.1 GCA_945487905.1 uncultured cyanobacterium | reverse complement strand
TTCTTGCAATTGAATAACCTGCTGCGTTATCCCCTGCGTGGTTAATCTTGTAACCAGTAGACATTCTTTCAATTGCTTTATTTAATGAGGTTGTTGCATTTGTTAAGTTCTTTTGTGCGACTAAAGATGAAATATTTGTGTTAATTGTAAGTGCCATTACTATAATCCTTTCCGTGAACACACCTTTATGTGTGCATCCTTGCTTAATCCTTAATCCTTTAATTCCACATGGATTTAGATATGTAACGCATATTTAAAATTTGTTTACAATTCTTAATATATGAACTCTGAAAACCTTGTTGGTGCTATACTCTTGATTACAATTGGAGATGTAAATGGGTTTTATAAAAATTAACAACATACGCTGTAAATCATGTTATTTGTGTGTTGAGACTTGTCCGAAAGGGCTTATTAAAAAATCTGATAAAACTAATCGTCTAGGGGATTATCTTGTAGAATTTACGGATAACGAAAACTCTTGTGTAGCTTGTGCTATGTGTGCAAAGAGATGTCCTGATTTAGCTATAGAAGTATATAAAGACTAAGGAATAATATTTGATGGATGATAAAAAGGTTTTAATAAAGGGCAATTATGCAATAGCACAGGCATCGATTAATGCAGGATGTCAATGCTATTTTGGTTATCCTATAACTCCGCAGACAGAAATAGGGGAATATTTAAGTGCGGAGATGCCAAAACTCGGGCGGGGCTATGTTTCTGCTGAAAGCGAATTGGCTGCAATAAATATGGTAGTCGGTGCAGCTTCAACAGGAGCAAAAGTTATGACTTCTTCATCTTCTTGTGCGGTTGCTTTAATGCAGGAAACTCTCTCTTATGCTTGTTCTGACGAACTTCCGGTGGTGCTTGTTAATGTGATGAGAGCCGGCCCGGGGCTGGGATATGTTTATCCTGCACAGGGAGATTATAATCAGGCAGTATACGGCGGAGGTAACGGAGATTATAAAATAATTGTTCTTGCCCCTTCTACGGTTCAGGAATGTATTGATTATACATATCGAGCATTTTATCTTGCAAGAAAATACAGAAATCCTGTAATCCTTCTGGCTGACGGACTATTAGGTCAAATGATGGAACCGGCGAGTTTTGGTAAAAATCCGTATCCTGAAGTTGATGTGTCTTCATGGGCTTTATCCGGTGCAAAAGGGCGTGACGGCAAAGCCATTTATTCTTGTGCAAGAGATGAAAAAGCGCATATTCAAAAAATAAAAGATTTGTTTAAAAAATTTGAAGTTATAACCGAAAATGAAACGTCATACGAGGAATTTGAAACAGATGATGCGGAAATAATCCTGACGGCATTTGGTTCAATGACAAGAAACATCAAGGCATCTATAAAAGTTTTGAGAGAAAAAGGTATAAAGGCGGGTGGTTTTAGACCAATTACGCTTTCTCCTTTCCCTGCAAAGCGGATTTATGAACTTGCATCTCAGGGAAAAAATTTTGCCGTTGTTGAAATGAATATGGGGCAAATGTGGAAGGATGTCAAATTCGCGGTTGAGGGTCAATCCTATGTTTCGCTTATTAACAGGCCGTGCGGAGAATGGTTAAGCGTGGAAGAAATCGTTTCTTCAGTAGAAAATATCTTAAGAACTAAGGAGGGCGAATATGCAAGCTGTATTTAGCGTTCCAAAATCAATGAAGGAAAATTTTAAATATACCTTTTGTCCGGGGTGTGATCACGGTATAGCTATTCGTTTAGTCGCGGAGTTGATTGATGAATTAAATCTGAGAGAAAATACAATTTGTTCTACGTGTGTAGGTTGTTCTGTATTTTTATACGACTTTTTGAATATTGATTGCGTGGAAGCTCCTCACGGCAGAGCTTGTGCATCTGCCACAGGTGTTAAAAGAGCCAATCCCGATAAGTTTGTATTCACTTATCAGGGAGACGGGGATTTTGCTTCAATTGGTTTTGCAGAATCTATGCATACGGCGATAAGAGGAGAAAACATTTCTGCAATTTGTATAAACAATACAACATTCGGTATGACAGGCGGACAGCTTGGCCCGACAACTCTTATGGGGCAAGTTACAACTACATCTCCGTTTGGCAGAAACAAAGAATATTACGGCTATCCGATTAAAATAGCAGAGCAAGTTGCATTGTGCGATGGAACGGCGTTTTCAGCCAGAGTTGCTCTGGATACAATACCGCATATAAATCAGGCAAAGCTGGCTTTGAAAAAAGCTTTTGAGGTACAATTAAATGGTTTAGGGTTCGGATTTGTAGAAATTTTATCATCATGCCCGACAAATTGGCATATGACACCTCATGATGCCCACGAATGGGTAAAAAATGAAATGATACCGGTATTTCCTCTCGGTGTATTTAAAGATTTGATGGAAAAGTAAGGAATTAATAATGGAGAAGAATTTTATATTAGCAGGTTTTGGCGGTCAGGGTGTGCTTTTAGCGGGAACAATTTTAGCAAATGCGTTTATGCTTGCGGGTAAATGTGTTACGTGGTATCCATGCTACGGTGCTGAAATGAGAGGCGGAACGGTTAATTGTGAAGTTGTTGTTTCTGATGCTGAAGTAAGCTCTGTTCACAAGCAGGACACGGATTTTGCACTCGTCTTGAATCAGCAGTCTTTTGATAAATTTGTTCAAAGGGTAAAATCAGGCGGTACAATTATTGCTAATGCTACTCTAGTGGCTCTTGCAAAACCTCGTGATGATATAAAATACGTCTTTGCAAAAATGGGTGATATAGCAAACGCGATTGGTTCAAGTAAAGTTACTAATATGGTTTCGCTGGGGGTTTTGTCTGAAGCATGTAATATTGTCTCTAAGGAGTATTTGGCTAAAGCTGTTGAAATCGTATTGGGAGAAAAGAAAAAACAATTTTTATCGCTTAATCTTAAAGCTCTTGAAGCAGGCTGCGGAGCTTTGGTTTAAATATTGTTTCTATGCTAAATAATCCAGTATTGCACCGCCGATTTCTTCATTAGGGTCAGGGGCATATTCAGGCAAGTATGATAGGGTTGCAGGTTGTGCGGCTTGATTAATAGAATTCCTGATTAGCATTGCAATTAAAGGTCCAAATGCATCGGGAACTTTTGTTTTTCTGTATATTCCTGCAAGGTAGGTTTGGATGTTTGAAGAATTTGTGTTGTTGTACCTTGAAAGTTCAGGGTACAATTCGGATACTTTGTTTGCCTCCAAACCTTCATCAATCATACAATTTAATATGTACAAGTCTTCAATCACTTCATCTTCTGACTGTGGATTTTTCAAGGATTCTCTGATTATAGGAATTTCAGATTCACCTCTTTTGATTCTCTCATTTACCTCGGTAGAGAATACGCAATAATTTCTATATTGATTCGGATACGATACAACCATAT
>CALYTW010000105.1 GCA_945487905.1 uncultured cyanobacterium | reverse complement strand
ATTAGCACCACCTGATTGGATTTTTCCGCCAGTTTGGTCAATACTTTATTTTTTAATGCTTGTAGCTTTGTTATTATACCTTTTTAAACCGGCACAAAATAAAAAATCGGGCTATATTTATTTTGCTGTTCAACTTATTCTTAATCTTTTATGGGCTCCCGTATTTTTCTATTTAAAAAATATGTTTTTAGCTCTGATTGTGATTATTTTGCTTGATATTTTTGTGATTTTAACCATCAAATCTTTTTATAAAGTTTCAAAAATATCAGGCTTAATATTGATTCCGTATCTGATTTGGATACTTTCTGCAACGTATCTTAATATAGGATATCTTGTATTAAATGCCTAGGATAGTAAAAAATACATTGCTAAATTATATTCCGCAGAATTTTAAATTAGAAAATTCTGTTAATTCTGCACGTATTTTTGATTTTAACAATAAACCAATCCGAAAAGGCGAGATTGTTTATCTTTGCGAAAGAGAAATCAGGGTAAAAGATAATTTTGCACTGCAATTTGCCCTACAAAAAAGTAAAGAATTAAACTTGCCGCTTAAAATTATTCATCCGAAAATAAATTACGAACATTTACCTAAAGAAAAATTTATAATTCGACAACTTATACAAGTGCAACAGAATTTTGCCAAGTTAAATCTTGATTTTGAAATTATTGATACAACTCCACTGGCAATTATAAAAACAATAAATCCGGCACTTTTAATTATTGATTTTAATCCGATTTTAAATCGTGCTTGGTTAAAAAATGTCGCTTTTAAAGTAATTGAAATAGACGGACATAATATCGTCCCTGCAAGGTATGTTTCAGATAAGCAAGAATATTCTGCTGCAACTATAAGAGCGAAAATATATCACAATATTTACCCATTTTTAACTAAATTTAACAATTTAACAACCGAAAAGGTCGAAGCGGATTTTGTATTGGAAGATTTCATTAAAAATAAATTACCATATTATGCACAATTTAAAAATCATCCTTCAAAAAATATTATATCGGGATTGTCAAAATATTTGAATTTAGGTTTTATTTCAAGTCAAAGGGTTGCTATTGATGTCATAAAGTCGAGGGCTTCAGCAGAAAATAAAGAGGCATTTTTGGAAGAACTTATTGTAAGGAAAGAACTGGCAGATAATTTTTGTTTGTATAATAAACGGTTTAAGAGTTTAAAGGGTATTCCGAGTTGGGCAAAAAATTCTTTAGAGTGTCATAAAGAAGATTTTAGACCGTATATTTATACAATGGAAGAATTGGAGTCGGCAAAAACTCATGATAACTTGTGGAATGCAACTCAAAATCAGCTAAAGCGAGAGGGGATTATTCACGGATATTTGAGGATGTATTGGGCTAAAAAGATATTGGAGTGGACAAATTCAGCGGATGTTGCTCTTAAAATTGCAATATATTTAAATGATAAATATGCTTATGATGCACCGTCAGCAAACGGTTATGTGGGGATATTGTGGGCAATAGGTGGCTTACATGATAGAGCGTTTACTGATTATCCTGTAACAGGCAAAATAAGACAAATGACTTACCAGTCAATAAAAAGGAAATATGATTTAGATAATTATTTAAAGAAAATGTGTCCGAATGATACAAAAGAGGTAAATTATTGCATTAAACACTTGAAAGATGCCTAAAACAGAGTTAAATTGTGAATGACAATTAGATATTAGGTTGAAATCTGGAGCCTTCTAAAATGTCAGAAGTCCCAACCTTCTAACTTAGGTCAAGAGTCCGAATCTCGCAACATATACCATAAATGTTCTGTATCAGGAATTTTGACATAAATTATTGTTTTGTATCAGGGATTTTGACATTAAGTATCGCTAGTTTGATATTTTAGTCGGAAGTAGGGCAAAACTAATTATATTTACCCCTCGGAAGTTTGTTGTAAAATTTGTATATGGAAAAATCATATTATAAGTCTCCTATCGGTATATTAGAAATAATCTGTGAAAACGGCAAACTTGTTTCATTAAAATTAGTTGATTATTGTGAAAAATCAAATGTTGAAACTGATTTTATAAAAGATATAAAAAAACAATTAGATGAATATTTTTTAGGGAAAAGAACGATTTTTAATATAAAAATTAATCCAGCAGGAACTGATTTTCAACAATTGGTATGGAAAGAACTTCAAAATATTCCTTATGGCGAAACAAAAAGTTATTCGGAAATTGCTGCGGCAGCAGGAAATAAAAATGCACAAAGAGCAGTTGGCAATGCCTGCAATAAAAATCCGATAATGATTATTATACCTTGCCATAGAGTTGTTTCAAAAAACAACAATATAGGCGGATATGTTTATGGCAGAAGTATAAAACAAAAATTGCTTAATATAGAAAACGGTGTTAAATAGCGCTTAAATATTCAATTACTTCGTCGACGTGTCCTTTGACTTTTACTTTACGCCATTCTTTTTCAATTTTGCCATTTTTATCCAAAATAAATGTCGAGCGTTCAATTCCCATATATTTTCTGCCATACATTGATTTTTCTTTCCAAACCTCAAATTCTTCTGCAAGTTTGTGTTCAGGGTCAGATAACAAAATAAAATTCAAACTCTGTTTCTCTTTAAATGATTTATGACTTTTTATGCTGTCAGAACTAACACCTATTACTGTAGCATAATTTGTTAAACGGTTTATGTTATCACGAAAATCGCAAGCTTCTTGAGTACAGCCTGATGTATTATCTTTTGGGTAAAAATATAAAATTACTCTTTGTCCTTTAAAATCATTTAAAGAAAATCCTTTTTCATTACCCTCAGCATTAAGTCCCTGTAATTTAATATCGTTCATAAAAATATCCTCCGTTCATAAAATAACATAAATATTTCAAAAATGTCAGTTAGTCGAATGTATTTTTTAATCGGGTATTTTAAAATTTTTAAATGCCAAGAATTATTAAAAATACTCTTTTAAATTATATTCCGACTGACTCTGTTATAGAGCAAATAATTAATCCCGCAAGAATTTTTGAGTTCAACAACAAACCGATTAAAAGTGGTAAAATTATTTACATGTGTGAAAGAGAAATCAGAGCCAAAGACAATTTTGCCCTGCAATTTGCTCTTCAAAAAAGCAAAAATTAAATTTACCTCTAAAAATAATTCATCCAAAAAGCAATTACGAATATAATCTAAAACAAAAATTTATAGATAGTCAAATTGCCCAAGCTGAAAAGCAATTTAAACAAATTGGTTTAGATTTTGAAGTTATTGAAAAAACACCGGATGAAATTATTAAAAACTTGAACCCTGCATTAATAATTCTTGATTTTAACCCGATTTTAAAAAGAAAGTATTTAAAAAATGCAGATTTTAAAATATATGAAATTGATGGGCACAATGAAGTGCACCCACTAAAATGGACAATAGTTGTAGGAAAAAAAGATTTCTCCGGTTTTAATATAGAAAGGAGAATCAAATGCGAAAACAAA
>CALYTW010000104.1 GCA_945487905.1 uncultured cyanobacterium | reverse complement strand
ACAGAGTCATAAACGGCGCTGATGTTTATTGCGCTGGCTTATATACAAAAAATCTATTTACAATTTAAACTTTGAAAACCATTCCAGTAACAATTCTAAGGATGTTGTCAAAATATTGAAAGAAAGCCTATTTATTGTTTAAAATTTTATGAGCAGAATCTGTTATATTTGCAACTGACTCATAACAATCCATATTAGTCTCCGTTGAAAGCCAAATCAGGTATTCAATATTCCCTGCAGGGCCTTTTATTGATGAGTAAGTAAGTCCTTTAATCGAATATTCAAGACCTTTTGCACAATTTATAACTTTTTTTATGACTTCTTCGTGGACTTTTTTGTCTCTTACTACTCCGCCTTTTTCAACAAGGTCTTTGCCTGCCTCAAATTGAGGTTTTATAAGACATATCATTTCATGAAAATCAGGATTAAGAAGTGTTTTTAGGTTAGGCAAAACTTTTTCCAAGGAAATAAAAGACAGATCGGAAACGAGTAAATCTGCAATCGGTTCGTTGTCTGAATAAATGTTTGCAAACATACAGGTGCGAAGGTTCGTTTTTTCTATTGTTTTAACTCTTTTATCGCTTCTTATTTTCCAGTCTATCTGTCCGTATCCCACATCAACTGCATAGACAAATTTTGCTCCGTTTTGAAGCAAGCAGTCAGTAAAACCGCCTGTGGAAGCTCCCGCATCAAGGCATACCCTGTCTTTTGGCGAAAATGAGAACGAATCAAAGGCTTTTTTTAATTTCCAACCGCCTCTTGATACAAACGGCATGGATTTTATCTTAAAATCGTATTCTTTTTCAGGGTTAATCTGGTATCCGGCTTTTGTAATGACCTCTGTTCCTATCATAACATTTCCTGCAAGAATGGCAGAAGAAGCCTTACTTTTTGTTTCAAAATAGCCTATATCTGCCAAAAATTTATCTAAGCGTTCTTTCTTCATATTCCGAAAAACTCCTCTGCGTTTTTTGTTGTAATTTCTGCAACTTCATCAAAAGAAATTCCTCTGATTTTAGATATTTCTTCTGCAACGAATTTTACATATGCGGGCTTGTTTGGTTTCCCTCTGTGCGGAACGGGTGTCAGGTATGGAGAATCCGTTTCCAAAACAAGTTTATCTAACGGAACTTCTTTTGCAACATCTTTCATTTTAACGGCATTCTTGAATGTTACAACTCCTCCAAGTGCAATATACCAGCCTTCTCTTGTACATTCTTTCATAAATTCTACGCTTCCGGAAAAACAGTGAAATATAACTTTAGAGCCTTTATTTTCTGCTTTAATAATATCAAATGTCTCTTTGTGAGCCTCTCTGTCGTGTACAACTATGGGTAAATTAAGACGGTTAGCAAGTTTTATTTGCTTTGTAAATACTTCTTTTTGAATATTGTTGAAACTTTTATCCCAATAATAATCTAATCCAACCTCTCCTACAGCGACAACCTTTTTATTCCCTGCAAGTTTTTCTAATTTCGTTTCCAACATTTCGGTGTAAGTTTTAGCCTCTGAAGGAAAAATTCCGACCATAGCGAATACGTTTTCAAAAGTATTTGCAATTCCTACAATCCTGTCCAGAGTTTTTTCTTCAACTGCAGGTATAATAACCTTTTGAACCCCATATTCATACATTTCTGACAGAGTTTCTCTTATTTCCTTATCCGTTGCTTGTTTTTCTTCATCCTTATTAATAACCATATCAAGATGTGCGTGTGTGTCAATCAAGTAATTTGTCATAACATATTTTCCCGTATTCACATGTGTTGCAGTCATTTTTTAAAGCCGTGTAATCGCATTTTTCTATTTTTGATGCTATATCTGACAATTTTGTCTTGTATTCCGAAATTAGTTCCGAAGACAGGTTAATTTTTACTTCGCATTTATTTTTCAAATCTATGTATACAAAAACAACATTATCAGTTTCAAAAAAACTGCTTACCGAAAGAAGGTAAATCATAGTCTGAAAATTGTACATTGCATTTTTCGGGGCAGAACCTGTTTTGTAATCCAAAATATAATAAGTATCTTCATTTTTTACCAAAGCGTCTAATCTTCCTCCAAAAAAGTTTTCTCCGATTTTGACCGACAAATTATATTCCGAATTAATAAATGGATATTTGAAATATTCAATATTTTTTAGGTATTGCCACACTTCATATTCTTTTGAAGATAATGCTTTTTCCATGTTTTCAATATTTTCTCCTTTAAGATAATATGAAGCAAGAGCGTGAATATTTTTACCAAGTGTATATATATCTTCATTTACAGGCATAGAAAAATTTTTAATGTACCTGAAAAAATATTTTTTAGGACATTTGTTAAAAGTATTAAGCATATTTGGCGAAAACAATTCTGTCATATTTTTAGCAAATTAAATAAGTATAATCTTTATTGTGTTTTAAAACATCTTCTATTTCTTCAAACTTCAGTAAACCTTCTGTTGCACCAAATTTTGAAACAACTGATGCGGAATTAATCGAGGCATACATCAACGACTTGCCAATATCAAGTTTTGTTCTGCTTAATGCTGCGCAGAATGTAGAAGCAAATGCATCTCCTGCACCAAGAGTGGAAACAACTTCAGAGGGGTATGCCGGACAATAATAGTATTTACTTCCGTCAAAGGCATAAGCACCTTTGTTTCCGTCAGTAATAACAGATAGCTGGTAATCCCTTACACGCAATTTTTTCAACATAGCTTTAACATCAATATGAATCGTTTCGTGAGAAAATTTTTCTGTTTTTGTGTCGGGTCTTACTGTTATTTCTGTTACCATAGAGGCTTCTTCTCTGTTCATAACTGTAACATCTGCAGCATCCAAAATATGTTTTATATGTTTAAATCCTTTTTTTAAGCTTGTAGTTCCTGCGTTAAAACAAATTTTTGTACCGTTTTTGCGTGCGCAATCTACAATAGGTTCCAATACTTTGTTTGAATCGCCGTTAAGCGGAGCAACATAGATGAAATCAGCATTTTTTACTGCCTCGAAATCAATTTCATCTTCTCTTATGCCGGCGTTAGCACCTCTATGTGCCAAAACTGTTCTGTCCCCCTGAAAACTCACTAGTATAACCGAAAAACCGGTCGAGGTATCTTCTTTTTGTATAATGTGTTTTAGACTTACATTTTGAGTCTTGAAGAAATTTAAGATTCCGTCTGCATAAAAATCGTTGCCTATTTTAAATATTGCGGATGTGTGAAACCCTAAATTACCAAAATTACACGCAGTATTAACCCCTCCTCCGCCAACATTAGAAGAAAAATTTGATATATCGATTTTAGAACCGTACGGATAACTCATGAAATCCGAATTTCTGCTTTTAGAGCATACCGAAACAATATTTGCTTCATCGCATTCCACAAACACATCCATTGTTGCACTGCCGATTGTTATAACATTTTTACTCATTTTAAACACTCCCTGCTTGTTATATTCTAATACAAATCTGTTTATCAAGGAAGTTATAATAAAAAATTTTC
>CALYTW010000103.1 GCA_945487905.1 uncultured cyanobacterium | reverse complement strand
GCTACTCCGAGGGATAATGCACCTATTGTCGGACAAATAATTTTATAAATATATGTCAAATTTTTAAAATGTCGGACATTTAGTTTTATAAATTCTTCCCTTAAAATCGTTCAAATTTAAAATTTATCAATCTATGTGTCAGACATTTTAATTTTAAATGTCTAATCACATACAAAACACAAAATCCCTGATACAAAACAATGACTGTGTGAAATTTTGCACTAAAAAAGAGGCTTGTTAAAAGCCTCTTAAAATGGTGGAGAATAGGAGACTCGAACTCCTAACCCCCTGCGTGCAAAGCAGGTGCTCTACCAATTGAGCTAATCCCCCTTATTAGATTGTCATTGTAACTAAGAAATTATTAATTACCTCTCGGCTACGTTTATTATAATACTTGCTGATTTTTTTTTGTAAAGGGGGGAAAAATATCAGGGGAAAATTATACTTATATGACAATTATCATATTATACCAACGGATATTCAATTCAACTTTGGTTACAAAGCTCTTCGTAAGCCATTTTTGTTACCTGTTAAAGATTTTGTTTTCACGTCTGATATGATGCTAGATTTGATTGCGTAAATATTATATAAACGCATAAGGAACAGGGACACTTACTTCGAATTTTTTGACCATTGCGCAGACGGCTAATACTGCAACAAGTATGTTCCATATATAAAGAATCGGGATAATAAATATCCCTGCAATCCAACCAAATATAGGTATTATAGCGATTAATGAGATAAGTGCAAGAAATATTTCAAAGTTTAAAAACGATTTTGATATTTCATATGATTGTGTTGATATATATTGTTTCAGTAATAAAATCGTGATTAATGGTGCAATAAAACCGCAAAATATTGTACATACTGCCGTTAAGATTGTTATAATCTTATCGGTATCGTCTTTGTATTCAGGTATGATTTTCATAATTATATTCCCTATTCTTGCTATGAAATGATTTTACAATTTTTTAACCATTTCTTCAAGGCAAATTTTAACATGAGCGTAATTTAGTCCGCCCTGCATATATGCTGCATAAGGCTCTCTCATCGGTCCATCTGCCGAAAGTTCAATAGTAGAACCTTCAATAAATGTTCCTCCCGCCATAATAACCTTATCTTCATATCCCGGTATGTATTCAGGAATCGGTGTTACATAACCGTTTACCGGAGATTGTGATTGTATTGTTCTGCAAAATTCTTCAAGATGTTCCGGTTTTCCGAAAATAATATTTTGAATAATATCGGTTCTTTTTTCATTATATTTTGGAATAGAATTAAACCCTATATCTTCAAACACTTTCGCCGCAAGAACCGCACCTTTTACTGCTTCCGAAACGACAGACGGTGCCATAAAAAGACCTTGAAAAATCAATCTGTGTTGATTGAACATAGCTCCGCCTTCAGAACCGATTCCGGGTGCTGTCAAGCGGTTTGCAGCACGCTCGACATATTTACTTCTGCCCGCTATGTAACCGCCCGCCTCAACTATCCCGCCTCCGGGGTTTTTGATTAAACTTCCGCCGATTAAATCTGCACCAACCTCTAACGGCTCACGCTTATCAACAAATTCTCCGTAGCAATTGTCTACAAAACATACACATTCAGGATTCCTTGATTTAACAATTTTACAAATCCGCTCGATATCTTCTATTAGAAGGGATTTTCTTGTGGAATAGCCTTTTGAACGCTGTATTAAAACCATTGTTACAGAAGAATCAACCATTTCCTCAAGCTTTTTGTAATCAATATCAGAGCTGTTAAGAAGCGGTACTTCGTCATACTTAACTCCGTAACCGATAAGCGAAGCTCTTTTTGTTTCTTCATCTCCTGCCGTTCCTATAACTTCCTGCATTGTGTCATAGGGACTCCCCGCTACAGATAAAAGCTTATCCCCGGGTTTAAGGTTTCCAAATAAAGCACAGGCAAGAGTGTGTGTGCCGGATGCAAAATGAATCCTTACAAGTGCTTTTTCCGCACAAAATACTTGTGCAAAAGTTTTATCCAAGACTTCTCGTCCCAAATCGTCATGACCATAGCCTGAAACCGTGTAAAAATGCTCAGGTGCAACACGGTTATCATAGAAAGCTTTTAAAACTTTTCTCTGGTTATAGTCTCTTGTTTCATCAATTTCTTCAAACTGCTTTTGTATGCTTTTTTCAGCCTGTTTAATATCGTAATTCATAGGTTTGTCCTCGCATATTTATTATACCAAAACAAAACTGCTTATAGTCATTTGTCGGATTTTTTTGTTCTCTTATTGTAACAAAATCGTGTATGCGTAAAATTCTCTCAATAATATTTGTTGTTACAGTGCTTCTGCCGGTTCTGTCTTATGAGGTTTACAGACCTGATAACTACACATACAAAAATAATGAAGAAAATTTGTTGTTTGTTGTGGATTTTTCAAACAGTATGAGCGAATACCTTGAGAGCAAGAAAAAAACTGACATGGTAAAGATGGTTTTGAAGAATATACTTCCACAGCTATCTCCCGACATCAATGCGGGTTTACGGGTCTACGGTCATACCTGCAATGTACTGGCCTTGAACGCTTGTAAAAGCTCTGAGCTTGTAGTTCCTATCTCTAAAAATAATTCACAAAATATATCATCAGCACTCACTAAATTACGGCCGAAAGGAATGACACCGATTACTTATTCTCTTAAACAAGCGGTTAATAAAGATTTTAAAGACATCAAAACTCAAAAACGAATTGTGCTTTTAACCGACGGCGGAGAAAATTGTGATATAAGTCCTTGTGAATATGCAATTTCACTTGTTAGAAAAAGACGGGATATAAATATTGATGTTATCGCATTTAATGTAAAAGATTCAGATGACTTGGAACAGCTAAAATGCACTGCCGATGTAACAGGCGGTCATTTTATTGAAGCAGATACCAACGCACAGCTGGTTAACAAAATGAACGAACTTCTCCTCCCGCATAAACAAGTAGAAGCAATGTTATGGCAGGGAGACTAAATTAAGCTATCGCCTCAAATCCTTTACTCCGTTTATTTATTACGGACAAACTTGCCTGTGTATTTAAAAAATTCAATGCTCCGATAAAACTCTTTCTGTTGCCAAAATCCATTCCTGCATCTTTCATAACGCTTTTTACTTCATCCTGCGCAACAGCTTCTTTTATCAAATTGTTTTTATATTCTATACTTGCTTTCAAATTCTCAACAACTTTTCTCTCCGGAAAGCCTATTTCTTTTTTTTCTTCAGTTTCCTGTTCGGTTTTAACAAATTCATCCTTAACTTCTTCCTGTTTCGGTACAAAAGGATTTCCCGTAGATTTAAACGAATCACGAGCGATGTCCATTAATTCATTTTTTACAGAGGATGTATAATCTTCCTGTGTCTTTTTTGAAAGAGCTTCCGCGCGTTCTCTTGCACGATTAAATATAAGCTCTTTCAATGCTTCGCTCTCACTTTTTGAAACGGTTGATTTATAATCGTAACGATACATAATTATCCTCTTAATTATATAACGGAAATAATGTAAAGAAAATTGATACATTTATATATA
>CALYTW010000102.1 GCA_945487905.1 uncultured cyanobacterium | reverse complement strand
AGATATTGCCGATATGATTTTGTCAATCGCTGTTTCCTCTTGTTCGTTAAGTGTCAGTAGTAGTAATTTTCCCATGTTCATTACCCCTTTTATCCGTTGAATTTAAACTATATTTTTCTGTCGTGTTTTTTGACAGTAAGCAACAAATATATATCATAGAGAGCGTAATGTCAATTTAATGTCATTAAGAGAATAGGTGGTCTGTCTAATTATTATCATTTTGTTCATTTGCGCCTACGCTGCGTTTGGCATTTTGGCAATTCAATATATTGTAAATTTATCTATATCAGCGGGCTAACCTCATTTTCACAAAATAAGCTAAGTTTGTGAAGTGCTCTTGTGCAGGCAACATATAAGAGGTTTTTATCATCTTCATCATGGTAGTTTTGGCTGTCTGCATCACAAATTAAGACAGCATCAAATTCTAATCCCTTTGACATATATACTGGTAAGATAAACACGCCTTGTAAATCTGATACGCTCCCATTTTTGATTAACTGAATATCAAGTTTGTGTTTAATTTTATTAAATAGATAGATTGAATTTTTTTCGGTTTTACAAATTAAGCATATCGACTGAAACCCTTTCTCTTGGCATAATTTTATTTCCTTAACAATTTCATCAATGAAGATTTCGGAATTATCAGCAATATATACTTTTGGGCTATCGCCATTCCGATTAAAACTTTTTATCTGTGAACTTTTTTCAATGAACTTTAAACTAAAATTTAAAATTTCATTCGTACAACGGAAACTTTTATCCAACATAATAAGAGAAGATTTTTTCTTGTTCAATATTTTTTGAATTTGTTCGTAGAAAGAAATATCTTCTTTTTTGGCAAGAGTCTGTTTCATATCTCCTAAAATAGTAAATTTGGCATTAGAAAATAGCAAATTAAATATTTCATATTGGAGAGGGTAGTAGTCCTGTGCTTCATCAATGACTACCTGCTTAATATTTTTATATTTATTTGTTCCGTATATTTTTAAATACAAATAAGCGATTGCTATTGCGTCATCATAATACAATCTGTCTGCTTCCAAATTTTCCCTAGTATATTCCCATATACTTTTTATGCCTTGTGACAGATTGCTATTTTGCAGCAGGCTATAAAAATAGGCTTCATTGCTAAATAATATTTTATATAATTCAACAATGTCAATTTTTATAAATTTCTGTATTTCCTGCTTGATTAGATTTTTTTCTTCTTTATGCCCCCGCCCTTTTCCTGTTCCAAATATTTGTTCTAAAATATAATCTTCTAATTGTTCTAATTTTATGCCTAATGGTGTTTCTGTTCTTCCTAATATTTTATCTTTTAGAATTTGCCTGCTTACAACGCATTTTCCCTCATAATAAACATCTTCAAATTCTATCCACTGGCGGGGTATATCAATGAGAAATTGGTCTAAAATTTCCCTAAAAAAACTTGACGTTTTAAATTCTATACTATTTCTTGAAATTTCCTTGTATTTTGAATTGACAATCAGGTTTTCTAAAAAATCATTTCTTGACTGAATTTTCCTGCCAATTAATAACGCACTAAGTATATCTTCAAACACGGAAGAAATAACATTATCTTCTCCCAATTCGGGCAATACATTTGAAATATATTGCTCGAATATAGAATTTGGGGAAATAATCATAATGTTATTTGCGGACAGCTTTGTTTGTAAACCTTGATACATAAGATAAGCAGCCCGGTGGAGAGCAATAGAGGTTTTTCCACTTCCCGCTACACCCTGTACCATTAGCAGGTCATTTTCCATATCTCTAATAACCACGTCCTGTTCATGCTGAATTGTTTCAACAATCGCTTTCATTTTAGCAGTAGTGTTTTGTGACAGTAATTGCCTTAAAAATTCATCAACAATCTGAACATCTGAATCAAAGAAATATTCCAGTTTTCCGTTTTTTATTTCATATTGGCGTTTCAAATTGAGTTCGCCTGTTACTCGTCCACATGGAGCGTCATAAAACGCTTCGCCGGTCATAAAACGATAGAAAATACTGGCAATCGGCGATCTCCAATCATAAACATACATCTCTTGATAGCTGTTTTTTCGTAGAGAAGAACGTCCAATGTATATTTTTTCAAATTCGTCCTCATCATCAAATTTAAAATCAATTCGGGCAAAATAGGGCGATTTAATCATCTTTTCTAACAGAAGTATTTTATGTTCTTCTTCTTCGTAATCTATAATTTTGTCTGTAACAGGATTGATATATTGGCTTAATTCAACAAGTGCCTCGAAACCGTCCGATGTATACAGTGATGTAATACCGTGTTCTGTATTTTCACGCACATCTTTTTTGGCTTCGATAATTTCTGATTTCTTTTTGTCTGCCGCTTCTTTTGCCTGCTTTAATTGTTCCTCGGCTAAAGAGATTGTTTGTGCTAATCTTTTTTCTTCAAACGCTTTTTCTGTCTGATTATTCCCCATAATGATTATGACCTCCTTGAAAAATGAAAGAAAGTTTTACTGAAACATTGCTAGGCTAGTTTAGCATGTGTCAGCTTATATAAACAGTCTTGTATTTATAAAATTTGTATGGTATTATTACAGTGGGAAGAAGTATGTTAGATATTTGATTTCTGCAAGCATATCAATTCTAATACGGACGTGTAATTAAAACAATAAAAAAATTGGGACAAAGCAGTTATACCACTATGTCCCAATTTGCTATTACTCCATATCTTCAGCAGACAGAAACACAAGCCCGACAAATTCTTCCTCAATCAGTTTCTTCAACTTTTCCACTGTGCTCTATGCAGGCTCCCGTATCTCCATTCCAACCTATAATCTCTTTCTGTAAAAGCAAATCTTGTTCTGTGAAAAAATGAGTTGGATTCCGTAGTAGTCGGCATTGTGCGTAATGTGTATAACTGACTGTATCATGGAATTGTGGGTAACTCTGTTTGCAGGACGTGGGAAAGCTGCACTTTAGCTTTTCCATGTGCTGTGAATAGAGTTATCCATGATTCCATAGCCTGTTATGCACATTTCCACAATGTTTGTCTTTTGGTCGTTGGTTCGGAAAAGAAAAGCCCTGTATGTTATTATATACAGAGCCATTCTAATCTTTTTTTATCCACTACATAGAGCGTTTCCTTTCTGCAAAATTCATTTTACAGAGTGATACCCGCCTTTTTTGCAAAGTAGTCTTTTCTCCCGGTAAGCTCTGACTGTTTTTCCTTTGGAAGATTGTTGAATAAATCATCATAAAGAACATCAGCTAACTGCATTTCTCTCGCAAGCAAAAATACATTTAGACTAAGCCATTCCTCCCAAAGCCCCTCAAATAAGCTGTTACTGTCTGTATAGGTGTCAAGCTCCTCAAAGCCATGTGACGCTGTATAGCATTGCAGTTTAACAAAGCCATACCTACCAACATCAACCAACAAAATATCTTCGTCCTCTATTTCGTACAGTTCCTCAAACACATCAATCACTTTGCGACACTTTTCCCGTTCTTCCTCTGTGATATATACTGTTTTTTCCATGCTCAATTACCTCTATCCTTTCAAATTGTGGAATACTGTTTTCAGTTTTCTTCTACTTCTGAACCACATATTTGAAATGCCATATATGCCATTTTATACGGAATAGAGGTTGGCTGTCTGCATTTATCAGTGTGTTACTTTATGGCACATGAGCATTTGC
>CALYTW010000101.1 GCA_945487905.1 uncultured cyanobacterium | reverse complement strand
CCTTCCAAGTCAGTAGTGATACAAGTCAAAATATTTACCCCCGAAACCGTACCCCAGAGTTTACGGAAAAACTTCGTTTTTCTTCGCAAACTCTAATCCTAAAATTTTTAACAATAACAAAATTTAGAAAAACATTGAAAAATACAAAAAACTAATCCTAATGAGGTTAAAGAATATTAAGAAAAAAATTACAGGCTCTGATGCCGAACCGGGACTGGTTAAAAATCAATAAGCTTTATTAACAAGAGAATTATGGGTCAATAATTCAGTTGTATCATCAATTGGTTGTAATTCTTCTCCAATGGCAAGTCCAATCAGGTAATCCGCAAAATGTGGATTCTTTGGCAGGAAAGAACCGTGCATATAAGTTCCAAATACGTTTTTACACCTTGCTCCTTCTTTTTTATCTTTGCCGTTATTTCCGTTTCCCGTTACCATAATTCCCAATGGCTTGGTTTCGCCTTGCAAATATGTTAAACCGCTGTGGTTTTCAAATCCAACGAGAGTATCTGGCGTAACACAATCAGTTTTTACAGTAACATTTCCTATAAATCTTCTGTCTCCCGCAATCGTATAAGCATCCAAAAGACCGATTCCCTCCAGCCGTTCGCCTTCAAAAGGTTTATAATAATGACCTAACAACTGGTATCCTCCGCAAATACCTAAGAAAACAGCGCCTCTCTCACGTTCTGACAGAAGAAAATCTTTATGCCGTTGAAGTTCTTTAGAAACTTCTATTTGCTGTATATCCTGCCCTCCGCCTATAAAATAAATATCGTGTTCAGCGATTGAACTGCCTATATTTATCTCATCAATATTTACCTCAATACCACGCCATTCACAGCGTTTTTGAAGCGTAATAACATTTCCGTTATCTCCGTATATATTTAGCAGTTTTGGGTAGAGATGAGCAATCCTTAGCATTAAACACACATCTCCTGTAAAACTTTAACTGATTTCTGTTTTTTATTAGTATGTTCTTTTATGTATTCATCCAACAGATTAAAACATACCTGACAAACTTTTTCTGTAGCTTTTATGTCATACTCACTAACATAATCGAAATCAAATTGGAGCATTGCTTCCAGAAAATCACGAATTTTATAATGCATTTTTAAAGGTACGCCGAGGGTTTCGTTGCATTCTCTACAAACAATGCCACCCATTTTTGATGAAAAATACATTTCTTCGTCCAAAACTCGCTCACGACAACATAAACAACTGTCTAATTCTACACAAAATCCCATTATTAAGAGTATTTTTAATTGAAATTTTATAACAGCAATTAAAGCATCTTTTTTAGATTCAGCTTCAGAAACTCTGTTTAACGCTTTATATAAGAGTTCATAAATTTCTGCGGAAGCTGTTTCAGAGCCTTCGCCAAAATTAACAATCAATTCCGAAATATAAGAAGAATACATTAATTTATCTATATCTTCCCTTGATTTTCTAAAGTTATTCAGCGTTTGAGCCTGAATAATTGTGTCCATAGAGCGCCCTTTTAACAACTGCAGAGTATTTGCTACAAGCAAATCCATCCTTGCCCCAAGCTTGCTCTTGGGCTTTTTAATGCCTTTGGCAACTCCCTTTATCAGCCCGTTATCCTTTGAATACATAAGTATAATTTTATCGGCATCGTTCAAATTATATGATTTTAGATTAATTGCATCTGTTACATAGTTATTCATAGTAATTTCTTGTTCCCTGATAAACCCCCCTGAACATTTTTTCAAGTTCATTTTTATCATTAGATGCTTCAAGGGCTTCGTCTTCACTTAAATTCTCTAACGATACAAGTCTCAATAATGATGAATTCATCGAAACCATGTCATCTATATTGTTTGAAGCCAAAAGCTGATAAATTTCTTCAGGCATGTCTTTTGCAATATAATCCTTAATCGTTGATGTAACTACCATAATTTCGCATACCGGAAACCGTTTCTGCTTAGATTCGGAATATACAAGTTTTTGAGCTATAGTTACACGCAAAGTTTCAGCCAATTGTTTTCTTGCAAACTCACGATTTGATTCGTCAAACATATTTACTATACGGTTAATCGTCTGCACTGCATCGTTGGTGTGCAGCGTTGATAAAACCAAGTGTCCAGTTTCCGCAGCCTTCAACGCTGCAGCCATAGTTTCTTTGTCCCTTATTTCGCCTATAAAGATTACATCTGGATCTTGTCTTAATGCATATTTTATACCGTCTGAAAATGATGCCGTATCAACCCCTACCTGTCTTTGCGAAATTATACTTTTTGATGAATTAAATACATATTCGATAGGATCTTCGATGGTTATAACATGTTTGGATGCATTTTGGACAATTCTGTTTATCAAAGAAGCCAGCGTAGTGGATTTTCCGCTTCCTGTAGGACCGGTTACAAGTATAATGCCGTTATGATAGTCAATAATTGAATCCAGTATATCAGGTAAATCTAAAGATTTTAAATCAGGGATTCCGTATGGGATATTTCTTATGACAAGCGCCGGTTGTCCGAGCTGGCGGTTATAATTTACTCTGAATCTTGAACAGCCCTTAATTTCATACATAAAGTCAACATCAGTTCTGGTCAGAATCTCATCTCTGATTGAAGGGGGTGCTATTTCTAATATGGCAGTATCCAAATTTTCTTTTGTTAGCACACCCATTGATATTTTTTTTATTTTTCCGTTTATACGTACATACGGAGCATTCTCAACCTTCAAATGCTCATCAGATGCACCTGTTGCAACAGCACTTTTTAAAAAAGTTATAATATTAAAATTATCAGCCAATTTAATCCCCCTCTACCGGTTACTAATAATCGTAGCACTTTAAAATGCGTTTGACAATAACAAAAACGACTCCCTTGCAGGAGTCGTTTTTGTTTTCTTTATTATTCTCATTATTAACAACTGTAACTGCATCCGCCGGAGAAACCGCTTGAGCAGGAGGAGGATGCTGTAGAACCACAGAACGCACTTCCGCCTGCATATGCAATTGAACCGCAAGATTCAATTCCTCCAAATGCAATTGAACCGCAAGATTCTGATTGTTCGCCGAAAGAAAGTATTGTCGAATCAGAAGGACCTGAATAAAAACTGCAAGTATCTTCACAACCTGATGATAACAACGAATGATTAGCCGAAATCAAAGACGTGTTATTTGAAATCAAATGAACATAATTATTTGATAGTCTTACTGTTCCCAAGAGGTGGAAGCCTTTACTTTGTTTTTCTTCAGAACTTGCAAATGATAACATTTTTTAATCCTTACATTGTGTTTACTTACATATATATAAAGTTAAAAAAAAATGTTAGATTTCAAGTTTAATGTATTTCGTTACAAATGTTAACAATACGCAATACGAGTTACGAGTTTGCGGAAAAACTTCGTTTTTCTTTGCAAATTTCAGGGTACGGTTTCGGGCGTAAATATTTTGACTTGTATCACTACTGACTTGGAAGGAAAATGTAAAAGGCTACGTGTTATCCCACAGGGGTAAATACTTTAAGTGCAGAGTGGTACGACCGCCTTGAAAGAATAGTAAAAAGCCTGACTCTCACACACCTTGGGTCGGATTTGAAAAGCGGATTGTCGGCAGAGCGGATTTTGGCAAGGCTGGAGTGAGCAATAGCGAACGGAACGCCGTCCAAGTGAGAAAATCGAAATGAGTAGCTGTTTTGCAATAGCAAAACTTAAC
>CALYTW010000100.1 GCA_945487905.1 uncultured cyanobacterium | reverse complement strand
TAGAGTAAATTATGGATAAAAAACCTTTACCGAAAGATAAAGATATCTATAAAACAAAATGTCTTCGAGAATTGGAAGATGACGGCTTAATTAAAAGAAAACAATATTCTGCAATTCCTCCGACTGTTGAATATTCTTATACCTCCAATGGAAAGGAACTTATTTAATCATTAGATGATTTATATAAATGGGCAAAAAAGTATATGTAAGAGGCTAATATGACAGGAATTTTATGTTTACAATATAACCCTAAAATCGGGGATAAAGAATTTAACTTAAATAAAGTTGAAGAATTTATCTTGCAAAATTCCGACAAAAAATTGGATTTAGTTGTATTACCCGAATTTTTTTCAACAGGAATAGATCACAATTCTTTTTTGAATTTCCCTGAAAATGAGCAGGGCGGAAAAACAATAGAAAAAATAAAAGAAATTGCAAAAAAGTTTAATACAAATATTGTTGCAGGCTCTGTTATTGAAAAATCAGAAAATAAACTTTACAACACATCTTTTGTCGTAAATAGAACTGCTGAAACCGTTGTAAAATATAGGAAAATTCATCTTTTTAATTATAACGGCGGAACAGAGGGGCAAAGAATAACTGCAGGAAATGAACCTGTTGTAGTTGAACTTGATTTTGGCACAATAGGTCTAAATATTTGTTATGATTTTCGATACCCTTTAATGCAGAAAAATTTAGCAAAAAAAGGGGCAGAAATTCTTGTATGTCCTACTGCATGGTGTATTCCAAATTTTAAATATGAAAATTCCGATACATTAAAACAAGAACAAGATATTTGGGAATCGTTAAATAAAATAAGGGCGTATGACAATTTGGTCTATGTTGTATCTTCTAATCAAGTAGGACGTGTAAACGAAAGAGTGTCTAACATAGGCTGTTCTATGATAGTTTCACCTGATTGTGAAGTTTTGGCAAATGCTAACAATGAGGAATGTGCGATATATTCTCAAATCAACCTTAAAAAAGTAAGACAATATAAAAAAGAATACCCGATAGCGAGTATTGATTAAAACGATATATTTAGATAAAACCTTCTTGAAACCAAAGTAATCAATGCAGGAACATTGATTAGCCGGGCAATAACACGCAAATCCTTTACCATAAACCAAATACCGCTATTGCAACGGCTATCGCTAATTCAAAATTATTCCCTACCGTTCTAAATGATAGTGCAAATTTTTCATAATCCGTCCACAAACTTTTAGATAAGAAAAATCCAAGCAACTTCTAAATTTTATCCATATTCTCTGTTTCAATTTTATCCGTCAGGTTATAATATACTTTTAATTATAGTTTGAGAAAAAGTGGCAGATAAAATGAGAATTATATTGTCGGTTTAAAGTAAAACTGACCTACAAACTTTAATTTCACTATCTTACATTTTTTAGTGAATTAGAAAGTCTTTGTATTGCAACTTGCAATTCTGCATTAAATCCTTCTTGTTGCATGTATTCCAAAATTTGAGTTTTATCCCCGCTGGTAATATACACTGATGCATCAATATCTTTTTTAGGATGTAATACGGAAATACCTAAGAAAGCTTGTCCGTCACGTTTTTCATCTCGTTCAATAAACAGAGAAATGTCTCTTCCAAAAAAATTTGTTTTAGTGTCCTTTGGTAAGTTTACCCCGAAATTATTAAAGTAACCTTTGTCCGGGAGTCCCATAACAAGTTTTCGTGTTTTTTCAATAATTGTATCTAATTCTTTTGTTAAATCCATTGCAGGTTCTCTTTTGTGCGTTGTATTTTTTATTGAATCTAACTTTGATATATATTTTATCATAAACCGCTATCCTTTTCTATTACTTAAGCTATTGCTTCATAATAAGGTTTAAACCCTACTGCTTCGGCTTGTTTTACAAGCTCACCTTTATCGTGCAATGATTTCATACTTTCCATGCTTAAAATCGGATTTAGACTTTTCGGTAAAACAGGTTTTTTAGCAGGCAGACCTAATTCTAATCTATGGCAGTAATTATAGCAACTTTCCAGATATTTGTTATAAAGCTGATATTGGCTGTCAGGAAGCTTTGATACAACACTTGCGTATTCATCAAATACTTCTCCAAGTGTATTCTTTCCTTGTCGTAAATCATAAGCAATATGTTCATACTCACCGAACTCATCTATATGACGACCTTTGAATTGGATTTCGCCCAAAGCTCCGTTCGTATGTTCAATATTCATCTGGCAGGTATTATAGCCGGAAGCTTTAATTGATTTGGGAGGTTCAATGTATTGATATCCTGTCTGCTCAAGACTTGAAGATTCCTGAATATGATAGTAACGTGAAGTTGCAGCATTACGAGTGACAATAGCCCCACTTTCGCTGGATATTCCTCTTGCATAGTTAAGTTGAGCCATTTGTGAGTCTGTAAAATACGGCAATCCATGTGCACCTCTGTAGTTATTAATCTCTTTTATTGATATTGGTACTATATCTTGTGATTGCAGTCTTTGTTCAAATTCTTTGATTAAACTTTGATCAAGTAAACCTTCGTTTTTAATTTGTTGGAGAGTTATTTTTCCTTCTCCCAATCGTTTTGCAAGAACCCCCATTGTTAGTTCATTGACGGCTTCTTGTGAATGTCTTTCGACAAGAGGTTTTGCAAATCCTTTAAATAGCTGATACGCTTCTTCTTGATGTTTTGCATCAATTGGTTGTTCATAAATATATTTTTCCAGTAATTCAACCTGTCGATTTGTTAGTTTTTTCCCTTTAAATGTTGTTTGAGTGATTTGTTCTGCGATCTGTTTTTGGGTAAGTTTAGGAAGAGATTCCATTATGCCTCTTGTGCCGATACCATCGCCAATACATTCTAATGCATCTTGAAAGTTAGTAAATCCGCCTTTTTTAATCGCATTTCTTTCTAATTTGGTTGTGGTAGAAAGTGCTGATTTTGGTCGTCCGTATATTCTGCGCATTGATTTTGAGTCTAAAAACATATATTGGATATCGTCAAAAGCACTTGTAAAACTTCTGCTGAGCGTTTCTTCAATAGCGAGTGATGTGTCGCCGATAAGGGCTTTGCTTAATGGAGATAGTTCTCCGTTTTTACCTAAGGTTACCGTGTAACCGCCAGTTCTACCTAAGAATCCTTCCGTGGTTAAAAAGGATTTGCCTCTTTTGGCAAAAAAGTTTAGAAATTTTGTTGAACTAGTCAGTCCCATGCAATATCCCCCTTAATTATTCCCTGTATTTATATAAAATATTTTATGTTAAGGAAATTGCTTTTTGAATTTGCGGAAAAAGTCACAAAAGCATTCAAAATCACTAATATCAAGAAAAATTCGCATTAACATTTCTTAATATTTTGTCCAAAATTTTAATTTTTAAGTGATTTACTTCAAAATCTACCTAAATTTATCCAAATTAGGCACAGATTTCCCTTGTTTATATTAAAAATTCGAGCCAGTAGTAGGTAGGTCGGTTTTAAAAAACCGACGATAAAATTCTCATTTTATCTGCCACTTTTTCTCAAACTGAAAGTCAAATTATATCATCCTTGGCAAATCTTTTGAAGGATAGAATTAAAAATAGTGAATGTTGGGATAGTTTAGGTTTTGTTTCCGAATTATGTATCATTTTCTGTATTTGAGTTTATCCCCTACCGCCAAAACTCAAACACCAAGCCAACTCTGCTGTATTTTGGCACTCGATTTGAGAAGAAAGAACAGTAGGTTTGATGATTTTTAAAATATAGGTCAAGTATTGCTTGTTGTTAACATTATTGTCAGACTAAG
>CALYTW010000099.1 GCA_945487905.1 uncultured cyanobacterium | reverse complement strand
TACAAGCTTGAAAGTAAATTGAAAAAGCCTGACTCTCACACACCTTGGGTCGGATATGAGGAGAGGAAACACCCGAAAATATTCAAAACAAAATTATTTGAATCTTTGGCAAAAGATGAGTCTCCTTATGCAAACCTCGACAGTAAAAAAAAGCATAGGAATTAAGTCATATTAAATTGTTGTCAAGATGTGTTCCAAACTACTCGGCGACTCTAATCAGGCTCAAAACTTCACAATCAGGAAGTTCGTTTGTAAGTTCATTTACCCCTTCTTTAATACTTCTTTCAAGACATTTTTCAGTAATAACAGTTATTACGGCAGTATTATTTTCATTTACCCCCTTTTGTAAAATGCTTGAAAGGCTTACGTTTTTGTTTGCACAAATTGTTCCGATTTTTGCAATTACACCTATAGCGTTAGGTGCTTTTATTGATAAATAGTATTTGTTATAAGTATCATGGATATTTACGGGTTTAGCTATGGAATGATGATGGCATCTCATCATCGGAAGAAGATAATCAGTCGTTCCGAATTCTCGAGCTATTGCCAGAATATCTCCTATAACCGAACTTGCTGTCGGGAATTCTCCTGCTCCAGGGCCCGAAAGAACGATTTTTCCTATAGGATGACCGCTCATTTCAACAGCATTTGTAACATAATCCGTGTGAGCAAGCAAAGTTTTTTGCGGAACAAGCATTGGATGAACCCGTACATCTGCATTGTTATTCTCATCAATAGTTGCACTGGCTATAAGTTTTATTTTATATCCAAGCTCGTTTGCAGCTTTCATATCTTCGGCACGCAATTTGGTAATTCCTTCACGATAAACATTTTCAAATTTAATTCTTGAATTAAATGCGATTGTAGCTAATGTTGTTATTTTATAAGCAGCATCAAAGCCTTCAACATCGCCTGTCGGATCGGTTTCAGCATAGCCAAGTGTCTGCGCTTCTTTTAATACATCCTCGTAACTTGCACCATCTGTATCCATTTTTGTAAGGATATAGTTTGTTGTACCGTTTAGTATAGCCTGGATTTTATTAATGCGATTACCTGCAAGAATAGTTTTAATAGGCATAATAATCGGTATTCCGCCAGCGATTGCAGCTTCATAAAGGACTACACAATTATGTTCTTCCGAAAGATTGAATAATTCCTCGCCTTTTTTTGCAAGAAGTTCTTTGTTGGCTGTAACAATGTGTTTGCCGTTCTTCAAGGCGGTTTCAATATAGCTCCATGCCGGCTCAACACCGCCCATAAGCTCTACTATGACATCTATTTCAGGATTATTTACGACATCAAAAGGATTATCTGTGAGCATTTCTCTTGGAAGTTTGACAGAACGTGGTTTGTTTATATTTCTGACAGCAATCTTTACGATTTCAACATTATCAAAATTCTGCAAACTCTTATATACGCCAGAACCAACCGTACCAAGCCCTATAATACCGATTTTAATTTTAGCCATAACTCTCTCCTGTTTGGGAAATATTATATCATAAAACCCCAAAAAGCCGAAGTTAAACAAAAAATAGCTGGAGTTTGCGGAAAAACTTCGTTTTTCCGCAAACTCGCTGTGTAACAAATTGTAAAAGTTTGTTACAAAAGCCTAAAGTTTTTCAAAAAAATGCCGATAAATATAATACAGACAACAGGCATCAGAAAGGATGATTAGGATATGTTAAAAAAGATTGTTAACCCCACTAATAATACATTTAGCGGAGTTGAATTTATATTAAGAGGAGCCAAAAAACGCAGGGCGATGGCTGTATCGAATGCAGCTTCGATGAACACAGAAACAGGAGTTCAGGTCAAGCTGCAAGCTGTGAAGTAACCGAGATGACTGTTCGGTAAGTAAGATTGGCTGAGAGTAATACAGGCGGTTGTTAAAACAACCGCTTTTATATTTTTTATATGATAATGTATAGACAAACTATTAAAAAGTCAGTTTGAAAAAGTTTTAGGTTTATGATAGTATGAACTTGTGTTGCGGAGACATGGCCGAGTAGGCTGAAGGCGGCACCCTGCTAAGGTGTTATGTGGGGCAACCTGCATCCTGGGTTCGAATCCCAGTGTCTCCGCCATTTTAAGGCTCTCGAAAGAGAGTCTTAATTGTTATTGAGACACCAGAGATTATATAATGTATTTTATTGTCCGTTTTGGTTTGTACGGGCAGTGTGAACATTTTGGGCAAAGTTAGAACACTAGCGAGTTTCAGGGGCAGAAAATAACCAAACCATGTGTGACACAAAACGGACGAAAACGGACTTTTAATGGACTTTCACATTTGGTTTAAAAATTTTGGGCAAGCAAAATTTCGGCTTTTCTTAAATAATACTGCGTGTTTAGGGGGTTGTACGGATAGCTTGTTTATTTTGGGCAAAGTCCGTTTTGGGAATTTTGAATAAAAGATAACAAAGAGTCGGCTTAGTAAAACCTATAAATTAATTATCAAAAAATTAAAATCAAATATAAACTAACAATTTAGTTTTGATTTATAATAGACCATTTCCAAGCTCTCGCCAATTTTTACAATCAGACATTGGAAAGTTTGGTGTATTAGGGAAATGATATTTTGTTTCAATAGGCTTGAATGTATTTTTTCAATCAAAAATTGCCCATATGCTTAATAATTCTTAATAATTCTCAATGTCATTTGCTAATATAAGGGTTGAAAAAGTGAAATTATAGTTTATAATGTTTACAGATAGCCTTGATACGGTAAATCTTGCAACCGAGCCAACAGGCGACAGTGGTGGAGCAAGCCCACATAATCAAGACTATCTTTTTTATTGATTAATATTTCTTATATCGTTCAGCATTGAGTAAATGTAATGATTTAACAAAATTTTCTTTTCGATTTTTGGTTGTTTTAATAACTAATTTATAATATTTTTCATCAGCCTTAAATAAAATTACATCGTAGCCACTTTTAGATTTATAATATTTTGATGGAGATTTAATAATTGCTGGGATTTTACAATAATCTTCATCTGTAATTTCTGGATGAGCTAAGCGATTTTTAATCATGTTATCTATAGAGAATTTGAGTACTCGATTAGAACAATTTAAAAGATTTTGAATATCCTCAGAAATCTGGCCGACTTTAATACAACTATTTAATATTGTTTCATTAAATACAAAACGTGCGTAATTTATTTTTTCAGAATCTGTCATACCTAAAGTATTGTTTCTAATATATTCAGCTAAATAACGACCGTCTTGGTTAAACTCTTCAAAATTATTATATTTTTTAGCACAAAAATCTCGCATAGCTTTATTTTAACATAAAATGTGTGATTATAGTTGATATTTTGCCCAAAATTATCAAACTATCTGTGACAAGTAATCAAACCATGTGTGTATTTACAATAACCTGTTTTTGTAAAAGAACAAAAGAAATCGAAAAAAAATAGAATTAACCATAAAGCAATTAAAAAGAGGAGTAGAGTGCTATTATTAGGGTTTTGGAAAAATTAAAAATTTGATTTTGTAAAAAATAGTAGCAATAACTTCATTCATTTTAATAATAGATATACTCTAAAGTCGCAATTTTCCAAGCATTCAAAAATTTTATACTACAGATTTTAATAAGAATATTTTGTAACAATCGTTCCGTAAAAAATATTTTTTCTGTTACAAACGGAACTTAGTCGGAACTTTTCTGCGGAACAAAACGGAACCTAAATCATTAATTTAATATATTGATTAAAAAAATGAAATTGATATGATAAAACACAAAGAGGAGAGAGCATGGTAAAAGATTTATTTTTCAATATTTGGTATGATCAAATGGGTAGTGGATGGCTATTATTAATTGTAATATTATTTTTATTCTGTATCG
>CALYTW010000098.1 GCA_945487905.1 uncultured cyanobacterium | reverse complement strand
TTGAAATTTTTAATTTTAAGTGTCAGACATTTTAATTTTAAGTGTCTAGTTATAGAAATAACATACAAAGATAAGAATTTTAACATAAAACTTAAACCGATTTTCCAAACAATAGCAGAAAATCAGTACAATTTGACCCAAAAATTTGCCAACAATCGAACTCTGAAAAATGGCATTATAAAAGGGGTTGAACCTAATTCAACCCCTAAATATAGAAAAAACTCCCCAGGTTGGACTCGAACCAACAACCTACCGGTTAACAGCCGGTTGCTCCGCCATTGAGCTACTGAGGATTATTTCAGTTTATTCAATTGTTGTCTCCTCAATGCCGGAGCAACTGCTCCGATATTTCTTTAACTCGCTCGTAAACTCGCCGAGGGAGCTACTGAGGATTATTCTGTTCATTCTATTGACCTAACTATCTTACCAAATAAAAAAAATTTGTAAAGTGATTGTTTTAAATTTATTTCTTTTACATAAAAATTAACATTTTACATCAAGTGTCAAATTAAAAAAAATCTTTTACGAGTTTATTATCTTCACTCCGGAACTTGTACCCAGCCTGACGGCCCCTGCTTCAATCATTTTTAAAGCAGTTTCTTTGTCTCTGATTCCACCAGAAGCCTTTACCCCCAGACCTTTATATTGTACAGTTTCATACATTAACTTTACGTCTTCAACTTTTGCGCCAACACCGTTTTTGACAAAACCCGTAGATGTTTTTACAAAATCAGCACCGCCTTTTATACACAATTCACATGCTGTCTTGATTTCATTACCGATCAATAAATCTGTTTCTAGAATAACCTTAAGGTTCTTTCCCTGACATGCCGTTTTAATGTCGGAAATTTCGTTTACTATATAATCATAGTCTCCATCCTTTAATTTCCCGCAATTCAAAACCATATCAATTTCGTCAGCACCATTTTTTACCGCATCTATCGTTTCAAGCACTTTTGCTTCACAAGTAGTCTGTCCTAAAGGAAAACCGATAACTGTAACCACTTTTATATCAGTATCTTTTAGATACTGCTTTGAAAATTTCACAAAACTCGGATTTACACATACACCAAAAAATTTATGTACAATTGCCTCCTCAAGCAGATTGACTATTTCAGCCTTAGTAGCATCCTGTTTCAAAAGCGTATGCTCAATATATTTATTTAAATCCATAAAAACTCCCTTAGTGAACCTTTTCTATTTTAATTACTATAATTTACTACCTATTTACCCCTTTCCGATAAAGAAAGAATATGCCAGAATTCCCATTATGACACAATAATAACCAAAGAATTTGAGCGAAAACTTTTCAAGAAATTTCATAAAATACTTAATACAAAAATATCCCGAAAGCCCTGAAACGATTGTTCCTATTATAATTGCCAGCCAGTTGTATGTAAAAATCTCAGATAAATCAATTTTTGCCAGAGGATAAATCATTGATGCACCCAAGATAACGGGAATAGAGAGCAAAAACGAATATCTCGCAGAAGATATTCTGTCTGAGCCGGAAATTAGCCCTGCAGCAATTGTCCATCCGGAACGGGAAAATCCAGGTAGTGAAGCCAAACCTTGTGCCAGTCCGGTTAAAATCACACCTTTAAGACCTATCGGCTTTTTATCCGAATGACGTTTTGAAAACCATTCGCTAAACAATAGCATAAATCCTGTTATCACGAGAAACAATCCTACACCTGCAGGCATAAAAACAAGCATACCAGCTGTTTCGTTGAGTGGATATGCAACGAGTACAGTCAAAATCGTACCTAATAAAATATATACACCCGTTTTAAACTCTAAATTATTAAATTCTCTGTTTTTAAACCCATAATAAAACGCTTTTAATACTTCCATTAAATCTTTTTTAAAAAACAAAATAACTGCAATAAGTGTTCCCAAATGGAGCATAATATCAAGGAAGATTTCTTCCTGTAACATTTGAGAAATCTCTATTCCTTTAACAAGTTTGTAAAAATTTGAAGTAAACACAAGATGTGCAGAGCTTGAAATAGGAAGAAACTCGCTTAATCCTTGTACAAAGCCCATTAAAATTACCTGAAGTAAATGCATATCAGCCCTCTATTCCTCATAATAAGAAGCACAAGAAGTCGGAGTTTCCCACACCGATACCTTGCTTACTATGCTTATTTTTTCTTTCATTTTAGTATAAATAAATTTTGAAATCATTTCACTGCTAGGACTTTCTCCGTTAAAATACGGAAGTTCGTTTAAATCTTTGTGATCAAGCAAGTCCAAAACCGCTTTCAATTCATGCTTTAAGACTTTGTAATCTACCAGAATATTGCTTTTGTCAAGCTCTGAGCCTTTAGCATAAGATTCTACAAGCCAATTATGACCGTGCTGATTCTCACATTCGCCATCATAATTTAATAAGTGATGCGCTGCAGCAAAATACATCTGTGCTTTTAATTCAAACATATCCCCCTCTTATACACTACTACAGATATCTGAAAGTTTCTTTAAAATCTTATCTGTAATAACTTTAATATACTCTTTATCAACCATACCGTTAATAATACAATCGGCAATTTGATAGGTAGGACGAATGTAGCGTTGAGCAGTTTCGTTAACATCCTTAAACTGCAAATCGGCAGCTTCTCCAACTTTCCCTCTTATAACCGAGCGCTTATACCAGCGTTCCCTGATAACCTCAAGCGGTGTATATACATATACTTTAACGTCCATAATATCACGAATACATTCGTTTAAAACATACAAACCTTCCGTAAGAATCACTTTTGCAGGTTTTTTAACATCTCCATCCGGATGAGATTCGCTTGTTATAAAGTCATAGCGTGGAGAAACGACGGTTTCAAAATTCTTAAGCGCAATCAGATGCTTTTTCATCAAGTCCAAGTCTATTGCATCAGGCGTATCAAAGCTAAAACCTGTTTTGAACAATGCTTCGTAGCTTCCGGCATCTTTTAACTGTGCGGAAGTATCCTTGTAATAATCATCACACCGTACAACAGTGTAAATACCTTCTTTTTTTTCTCTTACAACTGCTTCTATTGTATTATCAACAAAAACAGTCTTGCCCGAAGCACTCTCTCCCGTGATACCTATAAGAAAAGTTTTCTTTTTTTCCTGAACAACTTTTCTCGCAATATTCATTATAAAATCATCAGCGACCTTCAAAAATAACGGCTGTTCCTGCTTTTTATCTTCTTCAAGAATTTCTTTTAACGCATCAACTATCGAAGTTATTATTTCCATATCGAGTCTGCTTGAATAAAAATTGTAATCAGTCAACTCAAAAGTTCCCATATTAAATTCCTTTAACCCACAAAGAACATTATAGCTTGAAACACAAAAAAAATCCCATGTTTTAGACGATATTGTAAAAAAAGTTTACCATTTTCAAAAATTTTTCTATACCGGTGTTGAAGTCGTAAAACATGTTATATCAATAATTCCTGATTTATTCATAGTTGATATCATTTCTTCAAATGTAGAACCTGTTGTGCAAATATCATCCAATATCAAAATAGGTTTATGATTATATGTTTCAATATTTACCTCAAAAGCTCCGTTAAGATTAGACATCCTCTCTTTTCGATTCAAATTATATTGAGCTTTTGTATCTTTTATCCTTTTTATAAGTTCAAAATTACACTCAAATCCGGAAAGATTGGAAAATACTTCGCAAACAAGTTCCATATGATTGTATTTTCTCGATTTAATACGATTTTTATGCAAAGGCACAGGAACAAGCAGATATTCTTTGTTTTTACACTTTTCAATATTTAAAAAATAATCGTACATAAACTTTGCCTGATAATATGCCAATTCTTTTTGTTTATGATACTTCAAGCCTCTTATTAATTTTTGCAGATTTTTTGTATATAAGCCAGCGCAATAAACATCAGCGCCGTTTATGACTCTGT
>CALYTW010000097.1 GCA_945487905.1 uncultured cyanobacterium | reverse complement strand
TATTTTCAAAACCTATAATTTCTCCGCAATGACGAATTACAGCAGAATGAGATAATTTTTCTCCAAGATATTCTTTTCTTAAATCAGTATGAGCATCAAAATGAACAATCGCTAAATCTTTATAAAATTCACTTATCGCTTGAATTTCAGGAAGTGTAACCAGATGTTCGCCTCCGATTCCCAGCAATTTTTTTCCGTCTTTGTATATTTCTCTGACATTTTTTTCAATCAATTCAAGTGATTTTACGGTATTCCCCAGAGGAAATTCCAAATCTCCCGCATCGTGAAAATTGCAATCTTCAAGATGCTTATCAAAATAAGGAGAATATTCCTCCAAACCCCAGCTTGCCAGCCTTAATTGCTCTGGAGCAAACCTTGAACCTGAACGGTATGATACTGTACCGTCAAACGGAAGTCCAAGCATTATTACGTTTGAAGATGTATAGTCCTTGTTTTCTCCCATCCAGTTTCTATCCAAAAAAGGTCCTGAAAGCATATTGTTCTCCTTGTTTAAAATAAGTTTAGCTGCGGGGTTTCAACTTCCGGATAAGTCGAATTGCCCTTTTTTCTGACAATAATTCTTTTTGATGAATTCTTCTGCATTTTGTTCATCAATTCTTCAGAACGGCTTATAACGCTTTTGGGGATACCTGCCATTTTGGCTACTTGTATACCGTAACTCTTGCTAGCACCGCCCTGAACGATTTTTCTTAAAAATTCAATCTCTCCGTTTTCTTCCGCTACGGTTATTCTGTAATTTTTTATTTGAGGATAGGTTTCAGTCATAATGTTCAATTCGTGATAATGTGTTGCAAAAATACACCTTGCCTTTATATTTGAAGCAATGTATTCCGCTACAGCCCATGCAATAGCAACTCCGTCATAGGTGCTTGTGCCTCTGCCTATTTCATCAATTAAAATAAAACTTCTTTCGGTAGCACGATTCAAGATATAAGCCGTTTCAGCCATTTCAACCATAAAGGTTGATTTTCCGAGAGTTAAATCGTCGCTCGCCCCTACTCTTGTAAAAATTTTATCCGTTATTCCGATTTGTGCGTAATCTGCAGGAACAAATGCACCGATTTGAGCAAGTATAACTATAAGAGCATTTTGTCTCATATAAGTTGATTTACCTGCCATATTAGGGCCTGTTAATATCATAAATTGCGTTTTTGAATCGTTTGAAGAAGATAATTCCAAATCGTTTGGAACATACGTCCCCATCGGAAGTATTTTTTCCAAAACAGGATGTCTGCCGTTTTTAACTATAAAATCTTTACCTTCATCTATTTGCGGACAGACATAGTTTTGCTCGACTGCAATATTTGCAAACGAACAATATACATCCAGCTCCGATACTGATTTAGCTATTTCTCGTATAATATCAACAAATTCTTTTGAATATTCTCTAAAGTCTGAGAAAAGTTTATGCTCAAGCTCATTTGCCTTAAGCTGTGCGGTTAAAACTTCATCTTCATGTTTTTTTAATTCATCGGTTATAAATCTCTCTCCGCCTGTTAGTGTTTGTTTTCTTATGTAATCGGAAGAAACTTTACTAAGGTGAGAGTTTGTAACCTCAATATAATACCCGAATACTCTATTATATCCGACTTTTAATGTCGTTATTCCTGTTTTTTGTTTTTCGTTTTCTTCAAATTGTTTAAGCCAACTTTCACCGTTAAGCATCAAGTCTCTTAAATAGTCCAGATTTCCGTTAACACCTGTTTTTATAACCCCGCCTTCTTTTATTGTTATGGGAGGAGTTTCGTTTATCGTTTTTTCGATAAGCTCTGCATAATTTTTTATGTCGTCAAGTTTTTCTTCAACAGAATCAAATAAATTTATACCTGCCGATTTTACTGTATTTACAAGCGCAGGAACCAGTGTTAATGTCATTTTCAGGCTTATGAAATCTCTGGGATTTGCCGAACCGTTGCTCATTCTGGAAGAAAGCCTTTGGATATCATATATATCCCGTAAAATATTTTGAATTTCGTACCTTGCTGAAGAATTTTCAAAAAGTATTTTAACAATTTCCTGTCTTTTTAAAATCTTATCTTTATCTTTTAAAGGCTGACAAATCCAGTTTTTAAGGAGTCTTGCCCCCATTCCTGTCATTGTTTTATCTACTGCCCATAAAAGGGAGCCGTATCTGTTTTTGTCACGCAAGGTTTCAGTTAATTCAAGATTTTTCCTTGTATTGACATCCATTGAAATATACTGCGAAAGTTCATAGAGTTCTATTTTTTCAAATTTTGGGAATCCTTCTTTCATATTTTCCCAAATATAGGCAAGCAATCCGGCCGAAGCTCTGTAAGAAAGCTCATTACCGTCATATCCCAAATAACTCAAATCTTTTATTTTAAATACGGTTTTTAAGTTTTTTTGTGCAAATTCATCTTCAAAAACTCTTGCCGGAACTTTTGAGCAATTATAAATGCTTGTAATTTCTTCAGGCAAGTCAACTGTTTCTTCCGGAACTATCTGAAAAGGTTCAAGTTTGAGTTTTTTTGCTGGTGCCACAATTTCAGAAGGCTGAATTCTGGAAAGCTCTGTTAAAACGGATTCATAATTGAGTTTTGATGCCTTAAACTCTCCGGTTGAAATATCGGTATATGCAAAACCCCACAAATCTTTTTCACGAAATATTGCACAAATATAATTGTTGCTGGTTTGGCTTAAAAAATTGCTTTCAACAATCGTACCCGGTGTTATTACTCTGACAACACCTCTCTCTACAAGACCTTTTGATAATTTCGGGTCTTCAAGCTGTTCACAGATAGTTATTTTATACCCTAAGTTAAGCAGTTTTTCAATGTAGCCGTCTACGGCTTTTGCAGGAATTCCCGCAAGCGGAATCCTGCCCAGAATTTTTCCGGCATCTCTGCCTGTTAAGGTTAATTGCAGTTCCCTTGAAAGAAGCTCTGCATCTTCAAAAAATGTTTCATAAAAGTCGCCGAGTCTGTACAACAAGATAGAATCAGGATTTTCTTTCTTTATCTTTAAGTATTGACGCATTACATCGGTAGTATCTTCAGGAACAACTTCACTGCTTTTTATGTGATTGATTTCAGGTTTTGTCATAGTTATAATTGTACATAAATAAAGCTGAGGTGCAAGTTATGTTTAGAATGATAAAAATAATTTTCAACGCTTTTTTAATTGTACTTGCTTTTATAGGATTTAACGCTATAGGCGGTCAAAAATACTTTGAAATGGCATGTTCCGGTATTTCAAATTTTATCCGGCAGAAAGCATTTAATAATGCAAAAGCTATAGGAGATTTTTCCAATCTGCATGAAGAATTCCAAATAGATAATACGGTAAACTTTTTGGGTTACAAAGCCGTTCTTGCGGAACACAAGATTTCGGGACAAAGAATGTGTATTGTTGATTCAGGAAACAAAGTTCTGCTTACAAAAGAAGATATTAAAAGTGATGATTTGGAAAACAAATTGCAGGAGTTGGTTTCTAAGTTTAAATATCAGTCGATATCTTTTCAGGATATAAAAATTCTTTCCAAAGGCACTATGTCTGCCTACGGACAGACTGTTCCTTACGCAAAATTTGAAGCTAAATCAAACAGATTTCCGGTTTCCGATTTAACCGGTATTGTATCAAGTCTTACAACTTCTGACGGTTCCGAAAAAATTATTCTTTCGGTAAGTGAAAAGAAAAAATATTCTCAGCTGATTACGGATGAATTCTTTAAAAATGTCCGTGAAGGAAATGTATAACAATTTAACCTTATGGAATTAATTGTATGAAAAAATTTATTACTTTAACTGTCGCATTTTTAATTTTTGCTTTGCCCGTATTTTCTGCAAAAGATACTTCAAGCGAGGAATATCTAAAGTCAAAAAAACATATTTCTATCGTAAACCCTCTTGCGGAAAAAATTGTGGAAAAGGCTATTTTGCATTCGCTAAAAAAAGAAACAAAAGGAAAATACAAAGTTAAATTTGAAGGATACACTTTATCAAGTATGAAAAAAGGTATTTTTAAATACCTTGAAATAACCGGAAAAAAAGTTAAAACAAAAGACATTGAGATTCCGTATTTTAACATCAAATCCGCATCTGATTACAATTGGATTGACTACAATCAGCATCCGATTGTATTTAAATCGGATATGGTTTTTGATACGGTTACGCATTTTTCCGAAAACAGTATTAATG
>CALYTW010000096.1 GCA_945487905.1 uncultured cyanobacterium | reverse complement strand
GGAAACGCTCTTGTTAACTGCAAAATGGGTGGCGACAGAAATGACAGCCCGGGAGTAGTGGCATATCCGGTTACATCCGTTACCGGAACTGAAACTTTGCAGTATCTTGCGGGCAAAAACAAATATGCACTCAGTGTAAAAGGCGGCACATCTTATGTTACAGTCAACGTCGGCTCCAATGTACTGCCTTCTTCATTCGGCGGTAATGACCCGAGAGGGTTCTATCAGGCAATCCTGTCATTGACAGAAACAGATATCTAAGAATAATCGATAAAATTTTATAAAATTATGAATTGCGGGAAGGTTAAAATTGAATACAAATTTATAATAAGTGCGGCAATTGCCTCACTGTTTTGTCCTGTATTTGCGTATGAAGTTCCGCTTCCTAATCCGGCAATGTTTGAACCCGCAAGTTTTACCGCATCAGCCAAAATAAACACCCAAACCGCTAATCCACCTGAAACAAGAATTGTTCCAGCGGCTGAAGTGCCTATCCCTGAAGTAATGAATTCGTTTTTTGCTCCGACAACGGATATTACAAATGCTGAGCCGAAATTAACATCAAAAACCGTCCTAAATCAAGAAAATCCTTTTAATTCAATGAACAATGTAGCATCTCCTTCTCAATACAGAAATGCAATAGTTAAAATTCGTGCAAATTCATATTCTAACGAAAATAAACCCCTTGAAACTAACCCGTTCAAAGTAATGAACAACATTACACTTCCTTCCCAGTACAAAAAACCCGCAAAGCAAAGTAAAAGCACGGAAGAAGTTATTAAAACGCTTCCGCAAATATCCGAAAAAGAGGTTAAGACTCCTGCTGACAGTTACATTTCTTCTGTTATTGAAGAAATTGTTCCGCATGAAATTGATTATGAAGGCAAAACGATTTCCCAAATACAATTTTCAGGTTTGTTGACTATTAGAGAAGATGTTGTAGCCCGACTTTTGAATGTACAAGAAAATTCAATATTCAATTTCCATTTGTTACAAGAAAATTTAGAAAAAATTTATACTCTCGGATACTTTACAGACAGCATGTACGTTGAACCCGAGCTTCTCGATGACGGCACGGTTAAGATAACTTTTGTATTAGAAGAAAATATGAAAGTTAAAAATGTCGATATCAAAGGTAATAATGAAATTCCTTCGTCCGAAATAATGCCGCTGATTAAAAATCTTGAAGGGCTTCCGCAAAATCTTAATCTGATTAATGAAGCGATAGAAAAAATAAACAAATACTATGAAGAAAAAGGATATATTCTTGCAAAAGTATCTAATGTTGATGATAATGCCGAAGGAAATTTAACTTTTACCATATCGGAAGGTATTATTGATGAAATTAACTTTAAAGGAAACGAAATAACAAAAGACTACGTCATTAAAAGAAATATTCTGACTCAGGCAGGAAGCGTTTATAATGAAGAATTATTTAAAAAGGATTTGTCAAAAGTTTATTCAACACAGATTTTTGAACAAGTTGACAGAAAAATTGAACCTTGTCCGGATAAAGAAGGAAGGTATATCGTTACGGTCGAGGTAAAAGAAGCTTCTTCAAACAGTGTAAGTATCGGAGTAGGACTTGATAACGCACTCGGAGGCTTCGGCTCTCTGAGTTACAATGAAAAGAACCTGTTCGGCAGGAATCAAAAACTTTCTCTCTCAGGTATGCTCGGATCGGGACTTCTTTTGAGTGATGCTTCAATTAAAAACAGAATGAACTGGAATATTGAACTCAACTTCTTTGAACCGTATTTGTTTAGCGAAAACAATACTTTTGCATCAAAAATCTATTACAGAGATCTTGGAAGTTATCAAATTCCGCTTGCCATCGAACAAAGATTCGGTATTACAAATACAATTGCTCACAAAGTACGAGGATATGATAACCTGACAACAAGCCTTGCTTTCGGCTACGAATATATACACCTCAAAGAGGGAGATTTAGGAAAAATTGCACAAGTATACAGAGACAGCGGTGTTGATTTTTCAAAACGCAGAGAACAGCTTATTGGCGGATCATTCTTGAATATAGCTCCTGGTATAAGATACAGTACGCTTGATAACGAAAATATGCCAAGAGAAGGGTTGGAAGCCAAGGCTAATTTCATGGAGGCAATCGGGCTAAATAGTACAAAAAGAAGCAACGGCAGACTTATCGGTGCAGTTAATAAATATATACCTTTTGCTAAAAAATCGACCTTGTTGATTGGTGCAAAAGGCGGAGTTAAAGTTCACGGACACGACATGCCTGAAGTTATGGCATTCAGACTCGGCGGACCTTATACCATAAGAGGCTTCAAGATGAACGGTGTCGGAACCGGCGAATCATTTATTATGGCAACCGGCGAAATCCAAACTCCGATACCCTTACTTGACAGATGCAAGTATGATGTAATTAAAAACCTTAGATTTGCCTTCTTTATGGATGCAGGCAGAATTTTCGACCCGACAATTACAAGCAAATTGTATGACAGACCTCTAAGTGCTATTACAATGGGTGTCGGCCTGAGAATCCATATCCCAGGTATGAACACAATTTCCGTAGACTATGGTTTACCACTTACACATACCGGAAGATATGCTTCAAATCACGGATATTTCACTTTCGGAACAGGAGGTTTGTATGACAGCTACTAATAAATGGAAAGTTAAAAATGAAAAATGGAAAATTGTAACATCGTTTTTTATACTTCTTCTGTATTCTTTACCTTCTTATGCTGGCGGGGTAGGGTATATTGACTACGACAAAGTCATTTCGGAATACCTTTTTGCAAAATCTACGCAGCGAGAAATTGAAAATAAGGGAATAGAAATTCGCAAGTATTTGGAACAGAAGGAAGCTGAGTTCAAAAAACTGGAAACACCGCTTCAAAAACAAAAATTTGAGGCATCTGTGCAGACTGAATTAAAAACAAGAGAACAGGCTTTTAATGATTTTAAATTAAAGAGAGAAGAAGCTGTATATACAAGAATTCACGCAGTTTCTGAAAAGATTCGTGTAAATAAAGAACTCGATGCAATATTAGATGCGAGAAGCGTTTTTTCGGGCGGAGTAGATATAACTGATGAATTAATTAAAACACTCAATACTGGCGGAGGTATAAGATAAAAGTTAGTATACAGAAGCGTTGGCAATAGTTTTTGTTGGTATGCCTAACCTACTGGCAAAATATAAGAACACAACAAACACCTATATAAAGTAATTATATTATCCCGGATATATTTTGACTTTTACTTTTTTATTAATAAATTTATTCCGTTTTCCCTGTTGTAAAACTGTTTTTGCTTATATACTCTTCAAAAATTTCTACAGCATTCCCGACAAGTTCGATACAAGGGCGTTTTTTATAATACGTTTCGGTTCTTTCGCTAGGAGTCGGAAATGTTGAACTTTCAATTCCCTGCAAAAGTTCTCTGCAAATAATGCTTCCGTTCTGTTCTTTGAATTTAGAGGCCAAATCTTGAATTCTTTTGTACAACTCCGCTTTTGAAGAAGAATCAAGCGTACCGAACATCAAACCTGTAGTCATAAACATACCGCTTACAGTCCCGCAGACTTCTCTCATTCTTCCCATACCTCCGCCAAACGGAGATGATATTTTCATTGCAGTTTCAAAATCAAGACCTAGTTCTTCACAGAAAACTCCAAGCACTGATTGAGAACAGTTGTAACCCGACTTAAACAATTCTTTTGCTTTTTCCGATTTAACGCTCATATTTTATCCTCCTCATAAATATAATACCTTATAAATATTTTGATGTTATAATTATTACCGAAAAGTAATAAAATAGGAGGACTTTATGGTATCAGCTATGTTAAACGAAACAAAATACAACACTTCTTTGGGACTTTCAGCTATATTTTACAATTCTGATTTCTCAAAATTTTCAAGTTATATTTCTTCTGCATCGGAAGAATTCAAATCAAGAGCAAACAAAGCAGGACAATTTTTAAATTGGGTTGATTTGCCAAAGAATCAATTATCAAGACTTGACGAAATTTATTCTATGGCTTCAAAATTTAAGACGCAAACCGGTGCAAAATATTTAACTGTGCTAGGAATTGGCGGTTCAAAACATACTGTTGAAAATATGCTGAGCATAAACGGCTTAAATATAGGCGGACACAGCGTCATTTTTTATTCTGACGTTGATTCGGCAAGTTTTAACAGATATTTGTATTTAATAGGAAATGATGTAACTTCTTCAAATTATATGGTTGCTTCTAAATCCGGCTCTACTTTCGAAACAAAAGATGGACTTTTGAGAATCAAAAAAATGCTTGAAGATGCCTATATTTCAAAAGGTTTGTCATCATCAGATGCAAGTGCAAAAGCTTCTTCCCACTTTATTGCGGTAACGGATAAAAATTCTGAAAAGAGTGAACTAAGAAGAATGTCTGATTCTGAAGGCTGGATTGGAGATTTGTATATCCACGATGACGTAGGCG
>CALYTW010000095.1 GCA_945487905.1 uncultured cyanobacterium | reverse complement strand
CTTCCAAACTTGTAGTATTAAGTACAATCTGTTTTACATTTGCCCCTCGACTTTTCCGTATCCTCCATTGCTTCCTTAACACTTTCAACCGAGGCTTATTTAACCTTGCTTAGCGGGAGGTAGTCAAATCGTTTATATTTTTCAAACACCGATTTGCGCTCTTTAAATGCACTTTCTGATATATATTTCCATTCATCTTTAAACAGGTTATATGAAATATACCAAGATTTAAAACCGGTATTACTTGAGTCAGATTTGAATCCCACCTGTGGATACAGTTCTACAGAGTTTTCTACTAAAATATAGACATTGACGCAGCATTCATCTGCTCCTGACGAATATTCATTACATAAAAAAGATTCATTGCAAACATAATATTTGCCACTATTTCCTCCGCTTACTACATGTGCAGGTTTGCGATTTACCATTGTATAAATATCATAAATAACGCATTTACAATTGACGTCTGCTATTTCTCCTATCAAAAGTTCTTCTATTCCGTCTCCGTTGATATCATAATATGCATAACCTATTTTATCCTTCATGTTTTTATTTGATGAAGATAAAACATTATACATATAACTCATATGTTCTTTTTCAAGTTTGGTTGAATCCCATTTTTCTTCTATTGCGGTTATGTGTTTTTGGAGAATTTTTTTGTAAAGATCTCCGCCTTTCATTCCCTGATTTTTGTAATATTTATTCTTCCCTTTACCTTCGATGATTATTTTGTTATCAACATCACTCTCCAAATCGGAACTCAGGTTATACAAGGTTTTATATGAATCAGATATTCCGTTTACATAATCATATTGAACATCTGTGGGGCGGATTAACACCATATCGTATATAAATCCCATTTTATTTGTAAGTTCGCCGATTTTTTCCCCGCCCGGCATCATAGCGTGTTCTGACGGATGCTTGTATGCTTTAATTCCAAAAACAAACCCTCCGTAGCCGGCTTTTTGAGAAACTTTATCATATATTAATACAGTATCTTTTTCTTTCTTTATAGTGTACGTATTTTTTGTTACCGCAGGCAAACTTAATGAAAACAACTTATTTGATATTACAACTTTATCCGAAGAATCGTTGTTTTCGGCAAAAGCAACCGGTATAATAAGTAATACTGTTAAGATGATTATGTAAATTACGTTAGTTTTTCTCAATTATCTACACCATTTAACATTAACTTTTATACCCAAAATAATTATACGTTTTTGTTTATACATCGGTTCAATTGAAAAAATATAATTCCACAATTTACGTGTATGCTGTTTGTATACTCTCCGTTCTTTTTTCATTCTGTCAATAAATTTATCAGATGAGCCTGTCGTCAGACCGTCATAGTGGTATATATGCTGACCTGTTACAACATAGTTTGATTTGTGAGCTTTTATATTTTTGTAAATCAGCCAATCATCTCCAAAGTATATCTTTAAATCGTCAGGAATATAGTAATATGAAGTTTTGTAGAAAAACATCGCAATGCCGAACGAATCGCATCTGCCACTAACTTTTTTCAGTATTACTTCTTCTAAATCCGGTTTTGAAACAATTTCATGACTACATTTTACATATTTGTTTATGCAACCTGTGATTCCCATCTCCGGAGATATCTTTTCGATTATTCTTGTGCAGAAATTTGTAGGAATTGTTATATCATCATTTAACAATGCAACAATTTCTTCTTTCGCTTCTTTTACACCTAAATTCCAGCTTTGGTTTACATACAAATTTTCATTCGGAATAATCACTCTAAGTTTTTCCGACTGATGCTCATATCCGATTAAAGAATTATCTATTACAATAATTTCAGATACACCTTCGTCTGCCGATAGTTCAGAAACAAGGTTGCCTAAGAGTGCTTGATTCTTCTGTAAAGTAGGTATTATTACCGAAACCTTCTTCATGTTTTAATCCTCATTTTTTAAAATTGAAATAATTTCCGGATATTCTTCAGTCATTATATCAAAAGCGGAACGAGATGTCATCCCTAGCCCTTCGGCTGTATTTTCCAAGCACAATCCGCCATCTCTTGAAGCGTCTGTGTAATGAAAACTATAGTCAAATCCGCCCACGACAGCAATTTTTTTACCGTTCAAAAGTGCCATAACCCAAAAATAAATATCGTCGTGAGTTGGTATAAGAGATTTGATTTTATCTATATCAAATATATCCCTATGAAGACTGTGAGGCGGATATAAAGTCCCAGAACCGCCCATAAGAAGATTATTGCAGTCTGTCGGAAAATTGTATTTGAAATTGTATTTTCGGGGAGGAATTACACAGATTTTGTTGTCTTGTATGACAGTCCTGCATCCTCTGCGTGTATAAATATTGTCAGGATGTTCCAGATATGCATTATAAAGACCTTCAAGCCAGTCCTCAGCATAGTACATATCGTCGTCGGCTGTCACTATAATATCTTCGGGGAATTCCCTTAAAGAGGGAACAAGCTTTTTATATGAGCGAATATCTTCGCAATATTTAACCTCAAGACCCAAATCAAAAAGTCTTGTCAGCGAATCCGGCAGATTTTTATCCGGAAATTGGCTTTCTGCCAACCACAATACTACTCTGTCAGGTTTTGTTTTTTGTCTTAAAAGAGTATTTATTGTTAAATGCACTTTGTTAATTCTTGCCGGAAAGGTTGTCAATGAAACAATAAGCTGTTTTTTTCTTTTATCTTCCATTACCCCTGATTTGGTTGCCGGTCTGTAGTTAAAGTTATCTTTATGCCTTATTGTTATTTGTATTCCGAAAAACACAATAATGTAATGTGTATCAAAATCTCTAAAACTGAATATTTTTTTCATTATTTGTCCTCCGACAGATTTACCGATATTTGAGATAAATATTCGGAATTATCAATTTGTGTAATTACTTTTCCGTTTCTGCATTCATTGACATATTTATCTTTTACCGGAACTTTTTCTTTTGCATCCATCAAAAACCATTCGTATTCAATATCTATATGACCTAAATCTAAAGCTCGTCTGCCCGTTTTTGCCAAATCGTATGCAAGAACGGTTGCAGTAGGTCCCAATGCAATTATATAAAGTGTGTTTTCCGAAAACTTCATACATGCATTAAGTATTTCATTGTATTTTGAATAAGAATTTTTAGCCGGACAAAGAATTCTTTTTATTGATTTGGCTTCATTAAAAAGATCATTTCCTATACCAAGCCTTGAAGCTTCACCCTCAACTATTACAATATTTTTATCGTTCCATATTTTTTTAAAATCATCAAAATATTTTTTGCAGTACGATTTATCGGCAATTTCCATATAAGGTCGTGAAACAAGGGCATCATAGTAGATTTTATTTTTATCCAATAATTTTTCTATGTCACACCTGTTGTAATAAAGAGATTTTCTCCAAAAATTTGCCGTATCTTCTTTGTATTGAGAAAGATTCTCAAATACATCCGGAATACATACCATTATGTTTTCGTCATTAGAAACCAAAATTTCTTTCATCTTGACAGCAAGTTTTTTACTATAGCTTTGGAATGGTAAGTTTTCTCCAAGGATAAGGTTAAACTCTCCGTCTCCGTATCGGCACATTGAACAGTTTGAATTGAGAAGTTTGTTTAATGTGTCAATTCTCGAAATCACTTTCGGAGAGTATTCTGAACCGTTTTCGTACTTTTTGTTAAACTGTTTTATTTCAGTCAAAGATTTTTTATTTTTTCTGAGCGTAAATTTAAGTCCAAAAATCTTGTAAAAATCACGATATCTTGTAATTGAGTATCTAAAAAGCGGAATTAGGTTAAAAAGATAGCAGGTAAACCACCCGTTAAATTCTTTAATTCTGTATAGCGGGAAATTAAGCAGATATCCTATTTTTTTAGTTATAACTTTATGCTTTTTGTCTAAATATAGTCCGTTTTCTTCAAAAAATTCAATTATAAATTTATGAGCATTATATGAATCTTCTTGTTTTTTATCGGAAGGTTGTTCCTTAACAATTGAGGTTTTGTTTACTCTGTAAAAGTAATTTGTGTCAGGAACAGTAACTAATTTGCCTGAATTTTTTAAAATTTCAGGTGTCCAGAGCATATCTTCAAAATAAACTCCGTCAGCAAATTTGTGATGTTTTATAATCTCTGTTTTGTAGAGTTTGTTCCACACATAACAGCATTTAGGAACAGAACAAATTTCAACTTTATCTTCTAAAGTCTCATATACTTTTTCTTCCGTGTAATGAACTCTATACTTCTGTCTGTTTTTGCGCCAACGAATTGTTGTGCTTGCCGAAATATCCGCATTATATTTTTTAATAGCATTATAAAGAGATTCCAGATAATTTTCGCTGACCCAGTCATCAGAATCAATAAAACATATGTAGCCCGCAGAAGCATTATCAATTCCCGTATTTCGAGCAGAAGAAATTCCGCTGTTTTCTTTATTTATAACTTTTATTCTTTTGTCAAGCTTTGCAAATGCTTCAATAATATCGAGTGTAGAATCGGTTGAACCGTCATTTATACATA
>CALYTW010000094.1 GCA_945487905.1 uncultured cyanobacterium | reverse complement strand
TACAAGCTTGAAAGTAAATTGAAAAAGCCTGACTCTCACACACCTTGGGTCGGATTTGAAAAAGTTCGAAAAATTGTCATTTTTCGACTTTTTCCGCATCCTCATATAACTATTTTGAAATTCTTAAATGTCTGTTTTGACCTTCTCCAATTGACGTACTATTCAAACCGTACTGTTCTGCAAGTTCGTGCTGAAGTTTACGGATTTGAGTATCCTGAGGATTAAGTTCAATAACAGAAGCTCCGTCTGCGATTTTTCTTACGGCAGACTTGACCTCATCCAGAGCCTGTTCGGTTTCGTCATTGTATACGGTTTCTTCCTCTGACAAATCTCCCGGACGAATATCGAGCGCATCTTTCAATACCTTCTGTATTTGTGCCATAGAGTTTGTTTTCACATAAAAAATCTGCACCCTGTACTCTTTTGCCGTGTTTAGAATCTTAGCTCCACCTTTTGCAAAGTTTTTATGGGCAATTACTATATCAGCTTCTTCTGGATTTCTTGTTATTTCAACATTAAAAGACATCCGCTCAATTAATTTTTCTACAATTGTCCTTGAAACAGCGTATAAATACAGCTTTTTCATTGGTTTATTTTCTTCACAATACTTTGGTCTCGAGAAGGAGAAGTTCATTTTGTTATCTTCTGCCGTAATCGGTTTTTGCTGTTCTACGGCAGGAGATTCAACTGAAACTTGTGTATATTCCTTGTCAACTTTTCTGAGTTCAGGTCGGATTGGCCAGCCTCTTAATATATAATCAACCGCTTCTGCAGTATTTTTGTATACTGCAAGAGTATTTCTGTCGATAATTTCGATTACTATATCAAAAGTCGGCTGTTTTTCTCTTTCAAGTACAGTCTTTTGAGAAGCTCTGCGTTTTGCCTCATCATCCCCGAGTGTAACGGATTGGATTCCGCCTACCAAATCCGAAAGTGTCGGATTTTTAATTAAACTTTCAAGGCTGTTCCCATGTGCCGTAGCTATAAGCATAACACCACGTTCCGCTATTGTCCTTGCAGCTTGAGCTTCAGCTTCTGTTCCAATTTCATCAACAACTATAACTTCCGGTGTATGATTTTCAACAGCTTCTATCATAATATCTTTTTGATATTCCGGCTGAGGAACCTGCATTCTTCTTGCCGAACCTATTGCCGAATGCGGCGTGTCCCCGTCTCCCGCAATTTCGTTTGAGGTATCGACTATAACAACTCTTTTCCCGAGTTCATCAGCTACAAGGCGAGATATTTCCCGTAGTTTTGTCGTTTTACCTACTCCGGGTCTTCCCAAAAACAGTATACTCCTCCCCTGTGTACAAATATCTTTGATACAGGCAATCGTTCCAGTAACAACTCTGCCAATACGACAGGTTAGTCCCACTACTTTTCCCTGCCTATTTCTTATTGCACTGATTCTATGCAGAGTTCCCGCAATGCCGGAACGGTTGTCATGTGTAAACTCTTGAAGATGTGAGGTTACAAAATTTATATCTTCCTCTGTAACTCCTTCCTCTCCCAATTTATCAATTTTTCCGCCTGAATGTCTTATTTCCGGAGGTCTTCCGATATCCAGCACAATTTCTATAACATCCCCCAATCCTTCAACGGACAGGTTTGATGTAACCTTCCGGGGCATAATAACCATAAGCTTTTCGAGGTCATTTTGAAGCTGTATATTATCTGTCATTTATTAAGGATGCCTTTCTGCTCTCGCTACTGTCTTGGACTTCATCAAGACCTACTGCCGGCGGTTTGCTATCAAAAGATATCTCCTACCTATATTATAACATATTTTTGCATGGTTTTTGGTCGTTTGTCACTATTATTAAGAAATGTAAATACGTCTTTAAGTGTCTATAATACGCTTATTGCAAGCGTTTTGCTTATTATTTATATTGCGTGTTATAATTTTAATATGCTTCCGACTAAATACAGATTAAAGAAAAAATCAGCTTTTCATGCTACTTATAAAACCGGTAAATCATTCCACAAAAACGGATTAACAGCTTTTTGCGGAAAAGTGAAGTCTGACGAGCAAAAAGATTTTTCAACAAAAATCGGCTTTGTTGTTAGCAAAAAGGTTCACAAAAGAGCAGTAAAAAGAAACAGAATGAAACGCCTGATGCGTGAATCAATGAGACTTTATATTAAATCATATAATAATGAATTTAATTCAAATTATCTTTCAATCATTTTTACGGGCTCAACAAAGCTGTTGGACAAAGACTTTAAATTCATTAATAAGTGCTTAAACGAGATTATGGGAATGATACAAAATGATTGACGGGATAATTACACCTGCAATAAGAGATATTGACTATCTTGCACCCTGTGCGCCATACCCTCAGATACCTTCTGGTTTGACAGCAGGACAGGATTCAATTTACAGATATTCAATTCCGACTGATGAACAGCCTACATTATCAATAATTAATTATATTCCAGACTATAACGGTAATTTTATTAAACCCGGATATTACGAACTGGCACTTTCAAATGACAGGGAGTTTTTGTATTTAATTGAATCAAAAAACTTGATAGCGGTTATTCCTGTGTTTAAGCTTGCGGAAAACGCCGATGAACTAAAAAAATACAGAGATAAGCAAGATCTCACAAAATCTGAGAAAAGAGAATTAAAACGAAAAGAACGCAAGAGTAAACGGCAGGAAAAATTTAAGAAAATCATTGACGCCAAATATGCTAAAACAGGTGCTACTCCTAAAAAAGATTATGAATATATGAATGCTTCTATAGAATATATTAAAGAAGGCGGATATTACTTAATAATGTACGAAAAAGGATATATTCGTGCTTGGGGTGCTATTAAAGCTGTCCGGTAATTTAAACCAGACCGTGAAGTATTTTATTTAATTCGGCTACAGTCATAGCTCCTAATTTTTGCTCCTCAAGCATGGCTCTTTGTGAATCATCCGTTTTATCAACGTTTTTTATTTCAAGTTTAGCCTGCACCTTTTCTGCCAATTTATTTTTTTCAGCTTCCAACGCTGCTTTGTCAACAACTTTATTGCCGGTCGGAGTAAGACCGAGTTTGCGCATTTCCATCATAATCATCAAATATTCGGAATCAACTTTTGCGCATTGGCAGCCTATTGCATTTATTGCTTGTATCAATGAAATCTCCTTAAAATAATTACATGTTTGTTAACGGCAATTTGAAAAAAAAACTTTAGTAAAAGTCGTAATATTTTTACAAAGATTAACAATACAGAGGATGACCAAAAAGTCATGGGTGTTTTAAAGAATCAACAACCATTTAATCCTAATTGGTCAAAAAAAGTTCAAGAAAATTATCAAAGCAAGTTATTTATGCTTACAAAACTATTAAAAGCGCCAAAAGAAAATTGGAGTGTTTCTTTTGGCTGCTTTTAATTAAGTTTTGTTTTTGTTTTATTTACTTCTTGACTTTTTAAACAGAATCTCAAATCATTACAATTTGTTACATGTAAAAAATTCTGATATAATCAGACTGTTTATGAACGAAATTCTCTATAATACAAAATATTTACAACTAAAAAAGACTACAGCAAAAAACGGCAATCCGTGGTATTATGCCCACAGACCTAATGCAGAAGATGTGGTTGTAGTGCTTCCTCACACTGAAGAAGAAGTTCTGTTTTTGATAGAAGAACGGCCTCCGCTGATTGCAGAGGGAAAAGGCCGGTATTCAATCGGGCTTCCTGCTGGGTTGGTAGGCGATGAAAGAAAAGGCGAGTCAATAGAAGATGCAATTAAGGCAGAATTATTGGAAGAATCAGGATTAGTAGCTGAAAGTATAAAAATAAACGTAAAAAAATCTGCAGGTTCGTCAGGGTGTATTTCGGAAACATGCGTTCTGGCATCAGCATATATTAAGGATAAAAATACCGTAAAACCGCCCGTTAATGACGGCGGGATAATTGTTGACAGAATATGGGTTAAAAAAAGGGATTTAGCAGAATGGCTTGATTTGAAGGAAAAAGAAGGTTATGTAATATCAGCTCACACGCTTGGTGCATTATTTTATTTATTATTGGAGGGAAAAATATGATTACAAAAGGCATAAGAGGTGCAATAACCGTAGATGAAAATTCTCCTGAAGCAATAGGAAGCGCCGTTATAAAATTACTGCAAGAAATAGTTAAAAAAAATAACATAGACATTGAACAAATTTCACACGTTATTTTTTCTTCAACAAGCGACCTAACTGCGGATTATCCCGCCAAATATGCGAGAATAAATCTTAAGTGGAAAGATGTTCCAATGATGTGTTTAAATGAAATGGATGTAGCCGGCTCTCTTAGAAAATGCATACGTGTTTTAATAGTAATAAACTGCAGTGAGCTTTTTGAACCAGTGTTTGTATATCTAGAAGGAGCTGAAAACTTAAGAAAATGAAAATCCTGATAGCAGATGATATAAAAGGCTGGCGAGATTACCACGCCGATTTTGTTAAGAAGATTTTTCCGGATTGTGAAATTACCTTTGCTGAATCCGCAATAGAGGGATATGATAAAGTCCTCGAAAGCAACAGCAATCCATTTGACATTATCTTAACCGACTTGCAGATGGAAAGTGATTTTGAACCAAAATACGCAGG
>CALYTW010000093.1 GCA_945487905.1 uncultured cyanobacterium | reverse complement strand
ATATCCTTATATTTTGAACATAAAAAAGCGACTTCAGTTCACACGCATTTATTTTATAAATTTTTAAAAGAAAAGGGGTCGTTTTGTAAGTAGTGTGTAATCAAGAGAAAGGTGAAAAATGCCGACCCCTTGAGAGAATTATATGAATGTTATTTTATTTCCTTTACCATTTCACTGTTTCCGTAAAAATCATAGGCAAATTGTCTGATATATTCTTTGCCTTTTATAATTACAGCTTTATTTACACCGTATCGCCAGCCAAACGGTTTCGATTTATACCTTCTGTAATTACACTCTCTTGCAGAATACAATATTGAATCCTGATTTTTGAATACAATTTCATCAGCTTTTATACCTGAATATTTATGTTTTTCTACTACTCCGTCAAATCTTACCTGATAAAGTTCCGCAACAGGTTTATCACATTTTGGGCAAAAGCCGATTGAAAGTTTTCTCTGCGGATAAAGTTCTGTCGAAGCAAGAAAATAGATGTCATCAGCTTTAAACTTGCAACAATGCTGCATCACTCCTCCTGATTTTTACGCTCTTTTATTGTCGGATTTGTTAATCCGAGTTATAAAGTTATATAGATTTATTTGCCCTTGCACGTATTTGATAATCAATTTAAAAAAGGCAATAGTAATCCCTGTACCTTGGGGTAAATTCCTCCTACGCAATCATAAAAATTTTGTTTTGGAATCGGGTACACTGTCATAATACACTATTTTTTTTTATTTTAACATTCCTTTGTAACAACTTTTTTACATCTTAACCTAAGAGCTTTGTTTAGCATGTGTTTTGAGGTAGAATTAAAGCTAAAAGCGAGGTATATATTATGAGAGCTGTAGTTTTTGATGAAGGATTAAAACTTGATAAAAATTACCCAAAACCCGTTCCAAATAAAGGCGAAGCACTTGTTAAAGTTATACTTGCCGGAATTTGTAACACTGATTATGAAATCACTAAGGGTTATATGGGCTATAAAGGAATCCTAGGTCACGAATTTGTGGGTGTGGTAGAAGAAGTAAACAGCAACAAGGAAGCCGATAAAACATGGCTTGGAAAAAGAGTAACCGCCGAAATCAGCTGGGGGTGTGACGAACCTGACTGCGAATGGTGTGCAAAAAAGAATTACCGCCACTGTCCGAATAGGCATACAATAGGTATATGGAAAAAAGACGGATGTTTTGCCGAATATATTACTCTCCCGACAAGTATTCTTTTTGAAGTTCCGGAAAATATTCCCGATGAACAGGCTGTTTTTGTCGAACCACTCGCCGCAGCATGCGAAATTATGGAACAGCTCCATATTGAACCGATGAAAAAAGTTCTCGTTTTAGGAGATGGAAAACTTGGTCTGACAACAGGATTAGCTTTAAATGCTTTTAACCTTGATATTCTTCTTGTCGGTAAACATCAAAACAAGCTTGATATAGCCGAAAAACAGGGAGTAAAAACAATGCTTTTAGATAAATTTACCCCGCAAAAAATATACGATGTTGTTGTAGAAGCAACCGGTACTGCTTCCGGATTCGAAACATCTATGTCTTTGGTTAAACCAAGGGGTGTTCTTGTGCTTAAAAGCACTGTAGCAAGCGGTAAAGAACTTAACCTTGCTCCGATTGTTATAGATGAAATAACCGTTCTTGGGTCTCGATGCGGTCAATTTCCGCCGGCATTAAGACTTTTGGAAAATAACAGAATCGATTTTAAGCCGTTAATCTCCGGAATATTTAATATTGATGATGCTATTGAAGCTTTTGAAGCTAACAAGGCTAAAGACACACTGAAAGTGTTGTTAAAAATGGTTTAGTAAAAAAATATATATATGAAAAGATTCGTTTTATATTTAATTTTAATAATCACTGCTATATCAATGCTTTTGCCGTTTTTTGCAATGTTTTTGATTTCTTTAAGCGGAAACGAGAATATCTTTGCCGATTACAAAAACATAAATCTAAATTTCTGCGCATACAAAAACGTATTTCAATCAATACCCGTTGCTAAATATTTCTTAAACAGCCTTATTGTTGCGCTATTTACGACCATCGGACAGGTAATAATTTCCGCTCTTGCAGGCTACGGCTTTGCCCGCCTGAAGTTTAAAGGCACAAATGTTCTGTTTTTTGTATTTATTATAACAATGATGGTGCCGTCACAGGTTAACATTGTTCCTTTGTTTTACATAATGAGCAAACTTGGCTGGATTAACACATATCAGGGACTAATTGTTCCCGGGGTGTTTGGCGGATTCGGGGTGTATTTAATGAGACAGTATTTTTTAAGTTTTTCTAACGAACTTGAAGAAGCCTCGATTTTGGACGGCTGTACCGCATTTGAAACCTTTTATAAAATAGCCCTCCCGTGTGCAATGCCCGCAATTGCAACATTAGCAGTTTTTACCTTTGTTTCTGCATGGAACAGTTTTATTTGGCCTCTTATAGTTACTAACACAGATTCTATGCGAACGCTTGCCGTAGGTTTAACCGTTTTTAAAGGTTCGTTTAGAGAACTTACACTGTGGGGCGAATTGACTGCCTGCGCCTGTATATGCTCAATACCTGTGATTATAGTATTTATACTCGGCAAAAAATACCTTATGACAAATCCGCAAAGCGGTGCTGTTAAGGGCTAGAGGCTTGGAGTGGCAGAGTGACACTTTCCCTGTCATCCTGAGGGAGAGAATAACGAGGAAGTGGAATGGGAAAGGAAATAGCAAAAAAGGCAAGCTATCTGCCTGCCTTTTGTTATTTTATATTTGAATTTCCTTTACTTACGTTCCAATTTTACCAAACGTTTTTCAAAATCAGCATTCTGCTTTTTGAGTTCTTCTATCTGTTTTTCCTGTATCAGAACCTTTTCTTGAAGTTTTGAAACGACATCTATATTAACTTTGACCTGCTCTGCTACTGCCGTTAATCTTGAATCAAGCTCTTTGACAGCATTTACAAGCGCATAGAAAATATCCTCCATTCTAATCATCAAGAACCCATCCTCGCCTTTTATAACAGCATCAGGGAATATCTTTTGCAAATCCTGCGCCATTACTCCAACTCTCGGAGTCTTGTCTTTGTCAGCTTTAAAAGTATAATTGAAAACTTTAAGCTTCTTAATCTGTTCCAATCCACCGTCAAAAGCTTTTCCGACATTCTTCAATCGGCGGTCAGAAGATCCCAAGGTAAGGCTGGGATTTCCCTCATACATTGGCGTATACCATACTGTAAGGGGACCAGTTGAGCCGCCGCCCTTCATACGCGCTCTCATCATTACTGTCGCACCATTAGCTACTCCTAAAGCTGTGTTGCCAGCAATAGTTGCGTCGCCAGAAACTATTAATTTTCCGGGTATATAAACTGTGTGATTAGCAGTACCCAAAACAATATAATTGTTATCTGATGCCGTTGCACCGTTGCCGAGTGCTACAGAATTTGCATTTGATGCCGTTGCACCGTTGCCGAGTGCTACAGAATTTGCATTTGATGCCGTTGCACCGTTGCCGAGTGCTACAGAATTTGCGCCTGATGCCGTTGCATTATAACCTATTGCAACATCTGTACTATTGGTTGCCTGTGCATTCTTACCGAGTGCCATAGAATTTGCGCCTGATGCTGTTGCATTATAACCTATTGCAACAGCTGCACTATTGGTTGCCTGTGCATTCTTACCGAGTGCCATAGCCAAAGCAGCATTTGCAGTAGAATTCATACCTATTGCTATCGGCGCAAAAGAAGCAAAAAACATTTCCCTTGCTGACTGCGTATTATTGCTCGCTAGTGTTCCTGTACGTGCAGTTGCATTTGCACCGTTACCGATTGCAACTGCATCTTGAGCAGAAGCTAGTGAAGAAGAACCAATAGCTATAGCGGCCTCGTATTGAGAGCTTGCACTACTGCCAAGTGCAACTGCATGGTTAGCAGTAGCTTGTGAAGAAGATCCAATAGCTATAGCAGCTATGTTTTGAGAACTTGCACTATCGCCAAGTGCTATTGCCAAATGGACATTTGCTTTAGAGTCCTGACCTATTGCGATCTGTGAATTAGCGTATTTGACAGTTGTTGTTGTTGCATTAGCATTTGCTCCTATAGCTATCGCTCCGTTGCCCGAAGGATTATTTGCCTTTGCTCCTTGCCCTATTACTACAACTTTATTTGCGCACAGCGAATCCGTGTCGTTTGAAGCAATAAAGCTGCCTTTTGATGTGTACGTCAAGTATAAATCAGCGAGATTTTCATTTTTAAGGATTAAATGAGGTTTTTTTGTTCCATCAGTTTTTATATACAATTTTGCATGGTTAGATGCCAAACCGTCCGTTGCAGCACCGATTATTGCTGCTACGTCACGATTGCCGATGTTATATCCCATAGAACCTTCATTACCCAGCCACATCCACGGATTTGATTCTGTCCCGCCTTTGACCATTTTTTTGCTTATCATAGGTGCTGATGCCGCCATTACTACCGCTACAATAAGCAGTACGACCATCATTTCCACTAACGAAAAGCCAAAGAATTTCTTTGTATTTTTCATATCTTCCTCTCTTAAATGTATATAAATATATATACAATTTTTGGCACATTTACTCATTCAGTTCCTTTATTCTGCGCGAGCTGCAGCATGTCCACCATGAACTGCTGCCCGACATGCGCGCCAAGGT
>CALYTW010000092.1 GCA_945487905.1 uncultured cyanobacterium | reverse complement strand
TTTCAACTTTGTTAATAACTCTATTTGTTCTGCTGTCACGATAAGATACGGCAGGCAGAATTTCCTGCTTGCTTTCATCAAGCAAAACATAGTCAACGCCCCAAGTATCAATAGCAACTGTACAAGGTATTTTGCCAATTTCTTTGCATTTTGCAATACCTTTTTTTACCTCGCTGACAAGATGCTCTATATCCCACACAAGTGTGCCGTTTTGATTTGTTATGTAGTTTTCAAATCGGTGTATTTCCTCAAGTTTTAATCTGCCGTTGTCTATATATCCGAGAATATGCCGTCCGCTTGAGGCTCCTATGTCTATTGCTAAATAATATGTCATTGTGTTAATCCTTAAGAGAAAGTGTATTTTCCTGCAGTAACATTATGTTTTTCACCATTCGGCAAAATAATTTCTGCTGTGCAATTTGCAGGTATTTCAATTGAGTAAATAATACCGTTGTTTTTGTATTCCCATTTTGATGAAATCTTTCCTAAAGGCGAGTTATATGTGGCACTCGCAAATCCGATAGACTTGTCCGGATGGGGAGCAATTGTAATCTTGCCGTAATTAAGCTTTATTCCGGCAACATCTCCAAAAAGCCACCCGGCAATTGCGCCGTAAGAATAATGGTTTAGTGATGCGCTAACCTTATGATTCTCATCAATTCCGTTCCAGGTTTCCCAAATTGTAGTTGCACCTTTTTTTACTTCATAAAGCCATGAAGGAGCTGTATCCTGCAATAAAAGTTTGTAGGCAGTATCCGTATGACCGTATGAAGACAGAACGCTGCATAAAAACGGTGTAGACAAAAAGCCTGTGTTCAAATGATAATTATTATTTTTCACAAGCTCATTTAAATTATCTGATGCAGTTTGCTTTTCTGATTGATTCAAAATATCTAAAGCAACAGGTCTAACATAGCTTGCTTGGCGATCAGAATTTATTTTTCCGTTCTTAACAAAATACGCACGATAAGCCTCTTTAATTTTTTCAGATAAATTCAAATAATATTTGCTTTCGGAGTCTTTTCCCGTTTTTTTTGCAGCCACACTTAAAAGATATGCTGAATAGGCAAAATATGCAGTGGGAACTTCAGGTGAGCCTTTCATAAGAGTTTGCTTAAGTGCATCCTTTGAATTAACATCCGGCTCCAGCCATTCTCCCCAATGAAATCCTGTATCAACAATATATTTTTTGTTTTTATCAATTTTAAATTTAGATTTAATACGACTTTTGTGGGCTCTTTTTTCACAGAAATCCACCCATTTCTTCATTGCACCATAGTTTTCTTTAACTATATCAGTACAGTTATACACCCTGCATAAAGCATTAGGTACTATAGTGATTGCATCTGCCCAACCTGCAGAGCCGTTAGATAATTTTTTAAAAAATCCATCCGGCTCACTATTAGGTGCAACACCGGGTATTTTACCGTCTTCAAGCTGATTTGCTCTAACTTCGTTTAACCACTTTCTAAATACCGGATAGCAGTCCATTAGATACATACCGGTATTAACAAAAGCAGCTGCATCACCTGTCCATCCCTGTCTCTCCCGTGTTGGGCAATCAGTAGGTATATCGGCAAAATTTCCTTTCATACTCCAAAGAGAATTTTTTACAAGTTTATTTACATCTTCGTTGCCGCAAACAAACGAACCGGTTTCATCCATATCGGAATATACTGCTTGCGCGGTGAATTTAATGTCATCTATATTAATATCTGTTTCAACTTTAACATATTGAAATCCGAAAATGCAAAATTGCGGTTTATATTCGTTTTGCCCTTCCTTACATATATATTCAACTTGCTGATAAATCATATTTTCAGGCGTTGGAGCTTCGTGCTGAAAATTATCAATGGTAAAGTTTCCGTTTTCATCTAATCCTTCACCGTGAACAAGTTTGATTTTTTGACCTTGTTTAGCTTTGACTGAAAAGCTTACATAGCCGGCAATATTTTGCCCAAAATCAATTACGGTATCGCCGTTAGGCGTTTTAATAACTGTCCCTTCAAACTTTTCTTTTTCCTTTATGTGGACATTGTTACTGCACTTTAGATTCTGATAACCAAAGTTTTCTATCTTTACTTGATGAAATTTTTCTATCGCAAAAAAGCCGTCGCCGATAGTAGAATCAACCACTTCACCAAAATCAAGACCGTTTTTCAATATAGGCCCATATTGAGAAGCCTGCCAGCTTTCATCTGTAATTAAAACGGAGGCTCCATTAATTTCCAGCTGTGCTAAAAGAGAAATATCATCACCAAATAAATTACCGTTTGGATTATTCATTCCGCTTTTGCCCCTGTACCAGCCATCGCCCAAAACAACTACTATCTCGTTTTTGCCTTCGTTAATCAATTCAGTAACATCATAAGTCTGATATTCCAAATTTACAGAATATTCTGAAGTCCCGGGCGTTAAAACATAATCGCCTACTCTTTGGTTATTGATAAACGCTGTATATAATCCGTGAGCGGTTATGTATAATCTTGATGTGCCTGTTTTTTCCACATTAAATGTTTTTTTCAAATAAGACGCGGGACGGGAGTTAACCTTTGTCAAATTTTCGATTTCAGGATTTATCCATTTTGCAACCCACTGATTTTTATCTAAAAATGCAGTTTCAAAAACAGTTGACTGTGTTTCACCCTGAACATCATTTTCGTCAAAAAGGGTGATTTCAATAAGGACTCTTTGCCTGCTGTGCAAAGGGCCTTGGAAATATGCAAACATATCCGATGTATGGCATTTATTTGTCGAATAAAATAAGTCGCCTTTTTTGTCATTACAATAGTTATAAGCATTTATAATATATGCGGTTTGCTGAATTCCATCATCGCAGTTCCAACTTATGTAAGGCTTTTTTATGTCGATGCCGATAGGACTTTTCAAATGTTCAACTTTAATATTAATCGCTTTCAAAATATGTCTCCTATTATATCTTTGAATTTAGATATTTTGCTGATAATTCAAGTGATTTAACGGGATTTTTATCTATCCAATTCTTGTGACTTTCAAGTATAATTGCTTCGGTATTGCAGGACTTTGCTTTCTCAATCAGTGAAGCTATATTCATATTACCGCAGCCAAGCTCCATGCTGTCATTTTTAATTATTGGAGTTATTGATGCAGAAGAAAGTCTTGAGCCCCTGTCAGTAATATGATAGCATCTCATTCTGCTTGAAAGTATATCTATTATATCAAGTGGATTAACACCTGCGTCGCAAGCCCAATATGAGTCAAACTCAAAGTTCACATATTCTTCGTTTGTTTCGTTTATCAGTAATGAATAAGGGCAGTTTTGAAGATATTCACTTTGCTGATTGTCAAAATGAACAAATTCAACATTGTGGTTATGATAGAGCAAGTTTATGTCATTCTTTTTTAACTCTTCGCCTGCTTTATTAAGACGCTGTACCAGTTTCTTAACTTCATTTTTATCATTATAAGCAAAGCGATACATTCCGGTAACAACAATATTTTTAGTGTTAAATGAATGTGCCTCATTTATAACTGAATCAATATCATTTTCAATGCTGCCTAAATCTTCGTGAATACTGCAAACTTCAAGTCCCGATTCTTTAACAAGGGATTTCCAATCAAATTTTCCTGCTGAACCTGTAGGCATACCGGCGGCTTTTGTAAGCACTCTTACTATAAACGGCGTGGGCTTTATCATAAATCCATTTAATTCAATAGAGTCATAGCCTGCCGACTTAATAGAGTTTAACACCTTTAAAGTATTTTCCTCGGTTTTGCACACCGAGCCTATCATAATTTGCTGAACTGCTTTTTTTATCATTTAAATCCCTCTTTTTTTAGCCTGCATATTTTCCGAGATGAGTTAGACTGTTTTTAGGTGTTCTTTCATATGTTGAGCGGTTAACCTCGCAAAGTCCGAATGTAAGAGCAAAACCTTTTTGCCATTCAAAATTATCAAGAAGTGACCAATAACAGTAGCCTAAAATATTTATTCCGTCCTGCTGACAAGACTGAATACCATTTATTGCTTTATCAATAAAATTACATCTTATATTGTCATCATCAACAGCAATTCCGTTTTCAGTTACAATTATCGGCACATTTGGCATTTCTTTATTAACTCTGCGAATAACGTGTTCCAAAGCTTCGGGATATATTTCGTAATCCATTTGAGTCATTGGAACTCCGTTTTCGACCGGCACTATACCGTCTTTGTCATAAACAGTCCTTGTGTAGTTTTGAAGTCCAAAGAAATCATCATCTTTTATGTATTCAACATAATGTCCGAACTCTTCGTCCCAATTTTTCTTTGCCTTTTCTTCTCCGCCTTCTACACATTGAATATCATGAAGTGATAAAGTTATTCCTACATTTATTTTCGGATTGATTGATTTAATTACATTTTTTGCTGCTTTATGGGCATTTATAACTATTTCGTCTCCGGTTTCACCCGCTGCTGAAACAAAAGTATGTGGGTTCATATCCCCGAAAACCTGCATATTTTCAATGGCTGTTAATTTCATTTTTTCCATCGGATTTGAAAGATTTAATCCTACTTGAAGCTGACCTTCCATATCATTAGAATTGTCATTTTGCTCAACATTTGAAATTTTTGGTGTATTACCGCCTGTTTTCGCCATCATTTGCTTCATAAAGCGTTCCATAAGCGATTTAACCTGAAGTCGCATATTTGCTTCATT
>CALYTW010000091.1 GCA_945487905.1 uncultured cyanobacterium | reverse complement strand
CCTCTCTTAAAATTTTATACAAAAGTATGTTGTTACTTTTGCATATCCTTTACTGAAAGTGCAATTCTGTGTTCTTTCGGAGTGAATTTCTTAATAAGAACTTCAACTTCGTCGCCAACCTTGTAAAGATTGAATGGATTAACATTTTCTTCTGACATTTCAGCCACTGGAAGAAGAGCTTCCACTCCAGGGAAGATGTTAATGAATGCACCAAAAGTTGTGACCTTATTAACAGTTCCCTTTACTATTTGACCTTCTTCAAATTGTCCTTCGATTTGCTGCCAAGGATTTTCGCTCATTCTCTTTAAAGATAATGAAATTCTCTTTAATTCATTATCAATTTTAATGATTTTAACTTCAATTGTATCTCCCAACGTAAGTACATCAGAAGGGTGTTTAATTCTTTGCCAAGAAATTTCGGAAATCGGGAGAAGTCCGTCAATACCGTTAATATCAACGAAAGCACCAAAATCAGTAATTCTTACGACTTTACCGGAAACGACCTGATCTTCTGCAAGAGAAGACAGCACGTCATCAACAACTTGGTCTCTTTGTTCTGCGACAGCTTGTCTTTGAGAAAGAATAAGTTTATTTTTCTTAGGATCTGCTTCAAGCACTTTAACTTCAATTTTTGTATCGACCAAACCTTCAAAAGGTGTACCGGTTCTGAGTTGAGAAGACGGTATAAATCCTTTCAAGTCAGCGACATCAACAAGTACTCCACCTTTTACAGTTGAAACAACTTTTGCAAGAATTGTGTCGCCTTGAAGTTTAGCATCATTTAATTGAGCCCAGGCTTGAGCAAATGCAATTCTCTTCAAAGACAATTGCATGCAATCTTCATTGTTTTCTTCCTTTAATACGTAAAATTCTCTAATGTCGCCGGCTTCAAGTTCTTCAGAATCACTTGATAATTCTTTGTTTGGAAGGTATGCTTCCATTTTAGCACCTTTAACGCTTACGAGATATCCATCTTGTTCTTTTTTAATAACAGTACCTTCGACGATATCTGCTACGCTGTTAGATTTAGCAAAACTTTCTTCCAGCATTTGTTCAAATTCATCCATCGTTTTTTCTAATGTTGTCATATATTTTCCTCCTTTATTTTTTCTATGACATTTTCAATAACATATTGTGGTGTGGAAGCACCGGCTGTAATTCCGATTTCGGTTACAGAGTCAAATATTTTCTTATAATTTTCAAGTTCAGAATCATTTTCTATATGAATCGTTTTGGTATATTTTTTTAAAATTTCAGCTAAGTGGGTTGTATTTGCACTTTTTTTAGATCCGACAACAACCATAAGTTCTGTTTTGTTTGCAAGTTCTTTTGCTTCTTTTTGTCTCATAGCTGTGGACTGGCAGATAGTATTATAAATCAAAACCTCTTTAGCAATTGAATTTATGTAATCTGAAATTTCGTTTAGAGTTGAAATCATTTGTGTTGTCTGAACAACGATTCCGACCTTTTTATGTTCTTCAATTTGTTTTTTATATGGTTCAATATCTAAGACAGAAACAGCAACAATAACTTTGTCTGAGTATAAATCTGCATTAGCTTTTATTGCAATAACTTCTGGATGGTTTACTTTACCAACGATAACGACAAAATAATCATTTTTTGCAAGCTCGATAGCTCTTTGCTGAACTTTTTTTACATCGGGGCAGGTCAAGTCAACTATTTCAAAGCCAGCAGATTTCAATTTCTCAAATATATCCGGTGCTTCTCCGTGGCTTCTTACTATACAAATACCTTCTCCTTTTTGCGGAACTTCGTAAATTGTTTTTATACCTAATTTTTCAAGTTCACAGATTACGTCAGTGTTATGAATAAGTTCTCCCAGTATATAAACATTTTTGTCAGGGTTTTCAGATTTTAATTTTTTTGCAGTATCAACGGCACGTTTAACTCCGTAACAAAAACCTGCAAACTTTGCCAATTTAATATTTTTTTCAGCCACCGGCTCAGTGTATCACTTTCTAATAGAACTAGAGGGATTGCCTCAGTAATCTAATTAGATTACAAACAAAGCTGTTTGTAAAGCTTTTTTACATAAAATAGGTTATTTACAACCTATTTTATGTAAATATTGTTATATATTACAACTCGTATTATAATCAAGTTATGGTTACAAAAGCAATAACTGCTACTAATGTTGGAATTAATGCATATAAGATTGAGGTGGAAGTCGATGTCGCTCATTCGCTTCCGAGTATTAGTATTGTAGGTTTGCCAGATAGTGCTGTTAATGAGGCTAAAGAACGTGTCCATTCCGCAATAAAAAATTCAGGATTTTCTTTTCCTCAGGGTAAGGTTATAGTAAATCTTGCTCCTGCAGATATAAGAAAAGAAGGTACAAATTTTGATTTACCAATTGCAATAGGAATATTAAAAGAACAAGGTATTGAAATTCCCGACAGTAATGACACAGCTTATATCGGAGAACTGTCGCTTGACGGTTCTTTAAGAGGGGTTAACGGAGTTCTTCCGTTGGTGTCAGGATTAAAAGATAGGGGTATTAAAACCGTGTTTGTTCCGGTAGATAATTCAAAAGAAGCAGCTCTGGTTCAGGGGATAAAAATATACGGAGCAAAGGATTTGCGAACAATAGTCAACCATTTCTCGGATGAACCGATAAAAGAGACTGTTATTGATATCAACGAATACTTGAAAGAACATTCGGTTCAAGAACACTTGTATGATTTTAAAGATGTAAAGGGACAGCAAAAGGCAAAGCGAGCATTGGAAATAGCAGCAGCAGGAGGTCATAATATTTTAATGGCTGGTTCTCCGGGGTCAGGTAAAACAATGATGGCGAAGTGTATGGCATCAATTCTTCCTCCATTAGAGCTAAAAGAAGCTCTTGAACTTACTAAAATATACAGTATTTGCGGACTTTTGAGCAAAAACGAACCTTTAATGACAAAACGGCCATACAGAGCAGTTCATCATACAGCATCTCCAAACGGTATAATAGGTGGCGGAACAAATCCTAAACCAGGAGAAATAACTCTTGCACACAGAGGTGTTTTGTTTTTAGATGAGATGATAGAATTTCCGAGACAGGTGCTGGAAGTATTGAGACAGCCGTTAGAGGACGGAGAAGTTATTATATCTCGTTCAAAGTTATCCGTAAAATATCCTAGTAATTTTATGCTTTTAGGAGCAATGAATCCTTGTCCGTGTGGTTTTCTCGGTGATACGGAAAAGCAATGTACCTGTACGGATGTTCAAATTCAACGCTATAAATCAAGACTTTCAGGTCCATTGCTTGACAGAATTGATTTGATTATAAATGTTCCGAGGCTTACGACAGAGGAATTAATTAACACAAAAATCGAAGCAGAACCTTCTGTAAAAATTAGGGAACGAGTTGTCAGAGCAAGAAAACTACAAGCTAAACGCTATGAATCAGAGGGGATTTTAACAAATTCCGAATTAAATGCAAATATGGTAAAGAAATATTGCAAACTAGATGAAAAATCACAAGAAATTATGAAAATGGCTTCTAAAAAATATCAACTTTCCGGCAGACGATACCACAGAGTCTTAAAAATAGCCAGAACGATTGCTGATTTGGATGATTCAGCTGATATTAAAACGGAACATCTCACGCAGGCTTTGCAATACAGATTCAATATCTAAGAATTTTTAGATGAGCGTTTAATTCCCCAGTCTTTTAGACGTTGTTCTATACGCCTGTACCATTTTAGTCTTTGTTGGAATAATGTATCATATCCGTCAAACTTTGCATGACTTATATTATGGAATTGGCAGTCGCACAGTTCCTCCAAGTTTTTAGCAAGATATTCGGTAAATTCTTTTCTGTCAATTTTTTCTCCGGCAGCTACTTCTATTCTGTTACCGAATTCAACAAAAACTTCAGGCCTGTTATCTCTCAGGAAAAAATAGTTGACTGCAACAGGAATTAAACCTACTTTTCCGTACCTCTTAGCAGCTTTTTCAACAATGTAAGCAAGTCCTGATTGAAATTCAATAGGTCTGTAATTCGGCGGTTTTATAATTCCCTGCGGGTACAAATACATGTTGCAATTTCTGTGTGAAAGTTCATGAATAGCATACTTTAATGCTTCCATAGAAGCCTGCGGAGATTTTTTGTTAATACTAAAACATCCGGCATGTCTCAACAACGGAAAACGTTTTAATTCTTCAACCATTAGCCTTAATTCTTGATGGCAGATTCCGTTGCAAATGGTATAAGCAACAATTCCATCCCACCAGTTAGAGTGCGGTGCATACATAATTATCGGTAAATTCGGTTCCCTTGTATAGAAATTTTCAGCGCCTTTAAACCTGAATGCATAAAAACGATTTTTTAGCATACGGAAAAATACAAAATTACCTATTATTTTCCAAAACTTGGAAGTATCTGCCGGACAAAACTTTTCATCAATATTTCTTAGCTTTGTAGGAGGTACTTCTGAATATAACTCCGATAGATTAATCATAAGACTATAATACTCTTTCAATAGAATAAAGTGAATATTTGTAGAATTAAAATTAAAAAAACTTAACAAAAAGAGATTGTAGAAAAACGTATTTTTTTTGAATTTTTCAATTGTAACGAATTGTAAACACGAATTTTGGGGGATTGTCATGAGGCTAAAACCCTTGATATAATTGCGATATGATATGATACGATATGAGGCGCACTGTGACTGCATTTGGCAATTTTTAATTTGTTTAAGTTTTAA
>CALYTW010000090.1 GCA_945487905.1 uncultured cyanobacterium | reverse complement strand
ATGCTGATTGAGTTCTGCCGTAAACGATTTGTAAGAACAATTCTCTCATAGCAACATTGATTGCGTCACAAACAAGGTCTGTGTTTAAAGCTTCAAGAATCGTTTTTCCTGGAAGAATTTCGCCTGCCATTGCAGCGGAATGAGTCATACCTGAGCATCCGATTGTTTCAACAAGCGCTTCTTGAATAATGCCTTCTTTTACATTTAAAGTCAATTTACAAGTACCTTGCTGAGGCGCACAGCACCCGCATCCGTGAGTTAAACCTGAAATATCTTTGATTTCTTTACATTTTGTCCATTCGCCTTCTTGTGGAATTGGAGCAGGAGAACCTTTAACACCACGGTGTACGTAGCATTTTTCTTCGATTTCCTTAGTAATTTCTAATTTGCCCATTTGACCTCCTTATTATCAAAATTTTGGCTCTATAATCTCTCTAGTTAACGTAATAAAAATATTCCGTCTTAAGACAAATTATATAACAAAAATATTTTAGAGGCATGTAAAATTTTAAGACAATGAGGTAATATCTTTAGCAAAATCAACCAAGTCTTCAACCAAATTTCTGTTAATGGAGTTATACATATTTGATGCGTGTTTTTTCACAACGCTCATAAGGTTTTTATGCTCCTCCGGAGCCTCTTTTAAAAGGTTTGAAAAATAATTGCTCCCCATATCAACATCTTTTATTTGCAAAGGCTCTGAAGTAATTACATTCTGTTTACCATTACTTATCGGCTGAATCGGTTCTGTATTTTCAAACGGTTCTATAACCAGACCTGACGGCTGTCCGAGATTTCCCAGTGCCTGAAGTTTTTCATTGAGCAGAATATTCTGCCCGCTATTTACACCGTTTACCTCCTGAAGTATTTTTTCAAAGGTATCGTCATTCAAATCAAAGCCCTGCGGTTTTGTAACACCGCCAAGCCCGTTTGTTGATATTTGACTTACAATATTTTCAACTAAACTCATACACAATAAGTTTAAACTATTTACCGCTTATATACATCCACTTAAAATATGATATAATGAGTGATAATATATGTGAGGCAGCTATAGGACAAAAAGCCCCACCCCTTACTTTTCTCGTCACAAAGTGACACTTTCCTCTGCAAAATGGATTGCTGGAGAGGAGCTTCGTCATCCTGAGGGAGTGAAACGACCGAAGGATCTCTTAAATCAATAAATTGACGGGATTCTTCGCTTCGCTCAGAATGACGTGGAAAAGGCTCAGAATGACGAGGAAAAGGCTCAGAATGACGGAAGGAACAAGACGGGATTCTTCGCAAAACACACCGTGATTTATTTTGCTTGTTCGATAATGCTTTCTGCACAGACAAACGCAGTTGACCATGCATTTTGGAGATTAAATCCTCCGCAAAATCCGTCTATATTAAGTAATTCACCTATACAATAAAGGTTTGGAACTTTTTTTACCTCCATTGTCTTAGAATTAATTTCATCCAAATCAACTCCGCCTGCCGTAACCGTTTCTTCTCCTTGATTAGTACCTGTTACCGTTATTATAAAGTTATGAATTTTATCTAAAATCAAGTCTCTTGTTTTTCCGTCGATTTTACATGCTTCCTTTGTTTCATCAAAGTCTTTGAGCAGATATTTCACAACCTTTTGAGGTAAATATTGTCCCAGCAGGTTCTTTATTTCTTTATGGGGGTATATATTTAACTTTTCTTGTAAATCTGTCAACTTGGGAGATAAGTCAATTGCTAATTTATACGGCATTACTTTAAATGCATTAATTGACGAAATCTTGTATATTAAAGGCCCTGAAACACCAAAATGGGTAAACAAAACATCCCCTTTAATGCCGTTTATATTTCCCCCTTTAACAACGGTTCCGGAAAGTTCTTTTAAATCCTCTTTTGTGTTTAGTCCTACAAGTGCCGGATGAGGCTCAACTATACTTACTCCTGCGTGTTTTAAAAGCTCATATCCAGAATGTCCGCCTGTTGCAATAACAACAGAATCAAATTCCTTCATTAAATTGTCAACTGATGTAATTTCTTTTTGAATAAATTTTACACCCGAATTTCTAATTTCACGCAAAATCTTCTCCTGAACATCTTTTGAACTGTTTGATTCAGGAAATATCCTGCCGTCATCCTGTGTATATGTTTTTATGCCCATTTTTTCAAACATTTCGAGTGTTTCAGCAGTTGAAAATCTTGAGAAAACGGAATACAAAAACTTTTCTCCTCTGGGATAATTTTTCGCAAGCTCTCTAAAATCATATTCTGCATGTGCGAGATTACACCTTCCGCCTCCTGTCGGAATAAGTGTTCTCAGGGGTAAATTCTTATCAAACAGCGTGACATCAAGTCCAGCTTTTAGTAGCCAGTATGCACAAATACAACCCGAAGCACCTGCACCTGTTATCCCGATTTTATTCTTCGATTTTTGTGCCATAAAGATAGACCGTCTCAGGATTTTCTAAATCGTCATAAAGTTCTTCCACCGTTTTATTAAAAACAGGATGTACAAAATCATCCGCTATTTCAAGCATCGGAACAAGCACAAACGCTCTTTTGTGAAAGAATTGATGCGGAATTGTCAGCTTTTCGTTCTTAATCATTTTTTTATCATAAAAAATTATATCAATATCGATAACTCTGTCTGCATATCTTTCGTTTTCGGAGATATGCTCACGCCCAAGGAAGGTTTCAATTCTATGGCATTCTTTCAAAAGTTCTTCTGGCGGAAGGGTAGTCATAATCTGTATTACTGCATTTACAAACCATTTTTCGGTATTCATATGCCAGGGTTCGGTTTCGTAAAAAGAAGAAGTTGCAACAATATTTATATCAGGATTTGCACTCAACAAACTTGTTGCCTGCTGAATGTAGCCGACTCTGTCTCCCAGATTTGAACCTAATGATAAATAAACTATTGACATAGCCTTATTCTATCGTTTTTCAGCGTGTTTTGTCAATAATAATTTTAATTTAAGCACAATTTTTCGCCCGCTTAACATCTCGTGTTAAATCTTTATAGAAAACCTGACCGCTTTTGGTATAATTTTTTGCAAGCACTGTGCCGTCAGCAGTTATGTCATATCCAAAGCCTTTATAGATTATTTTTGTTGTTTTTCCGTCAAGGATGATTGTTTGATTGACTTTTTTCATTCCGCATTTTTCAGCATAAGAACGAACAATACATTGAGTTTCAGTTGAACCGCATGCAGAGCCTAAAACGCTAAGCAATCTTTGCATACAGTCATTTTGCTGTTCTATAACTGATTTTTCCATCATCATTCCGTCTCTCATAAAATAAGTTTTATTTGAAACAGCATCTTTTATTTCTATCAATCCGTTGCCTTTATTATACAGTGTTCTTAAAAGCTTACCGTCAGGATTATATTGCTCTTTTACGGTCAAACCACCCTTGCCTGTAATTGCACCAAATGGTTTGCCTTCATAATTTTTGCGTGAAAGCCTTCTGAATTTCTGACGGTGTTTCGTTTTTACTTTGTTTTCCCTTTTATATACTTTATTTGTACACTTAAGTTTTGTAAGAGCAGATTTCTTTGTTTCTAATTCTTTTCTTAAAGCTTCGGTATCTTGTCCTAAAGCCTTACCGACAAAAATTTTTATTTCTAATATATTGATATCACTCTTAAGTGATTTTACAGTAGGTTTGTTAGTGGTCGACTGTTTTGTATTAACTTTTTTTGGTTTAACCGGTTCTTTTGATTTTGTGGGTTCGACAAACTTACAATTTACTACATTTACCCCATTTTCCCCTGCTTTTGGGAGTTCGGGCTGTTTGAAATTGCCAAACGGATTTCCTGACTGTTTGGTTTCTTTCTCCACCTTAATCGGATTGCTGTATTTTTGTGGTTGTTCAGGTTTTACTTCATCTGCTTTTTTATTGTTAATTTCTGGTTTTTTAGAACCTCCCTTTTTGCTACTTACATTTGTATCAGTAACACCTTTTCTCGTATCTGTTTTTGCTGTTTCATATTTGGGAGCTTCCGGTTTTGCTGTTTCATATTTGGGAGCTTCCGGTTTTGCTGTTTCACATTTGGGAGCTTCCGGTTTTGCTGTTTCATATTTGGGAGCTTCCGGTTTCTCATGTTTGTTTTTAACACCCTTGTTTGATTCAGAGTGCGGTCTTTCAGAGTGCGATTTTTTTGTATATTTCCTTTTTCCCAGTATTCTGTCAAAAATATTTGTTGTTTCGTTTTCTCCGTATGATTTTGCAACTGTTTCTGGGTTTGAACCTTTACTAACTTTTTTAGCAGATTTGACTTCACCAAATTTTTTACAAAATTCTTTGAAATCCGATACTATTTCTCTTGTTTTATCCGAAATATTTTTGAATCTTTCAGGTAGACTCTTTGGCTGTTTTGTCGTGGTATCAGCAAAACCCTTTAAGCTTGAACCTATATTTTGATATAATTCTATGCCTTTTTCGGGAAAATTTTTTTTCACTCTCACTAATTTGCTTTGTTTTTTGATTACGGGCATTATGCAACTATTAACAACAGACATTAGGCTAAATAATCTTCCTAAAGCTTTGTTGTCAATAGGTTTCGAAATTTTGCTAACAGGCTGTACAGTTTCCAGTAACGCTTTAGTAGCATGTTGAACCGGTAATTCATTACTACGAATAGCATTTACAGCCCTAATTGGGACAATTTTTACCATTCCTACACTTTACCTTTATGTAACTAAACATGTAAAGTAATTTTTTCGGAACTTTTTGCCATTTTTTTAAAAATCTTTACAAAAATTTACACACAGAGGATGCGGAAAAAGTCGAGGGGCAAATGTAAATCAGATTGTACTTAATACTACAAGTTTGGAAGTAAAT
>CALYTW010000089.1 GCA_945487905.1 uncultured cyanobacterium | reverse complement strand
TTTTGCAAAGAGTTGAAAACTCTGTAGCAAAACACGTAGACACGTTTAACGCGAACAGGTCAAGACAGTCTCTTCATGCCCAATTTATTTTAACATCAAACTTTTTATAAAAACCAGTGAAATCAATAGTTTTGACGGTTTTTAAATTTACGATTTAAATCGTTCTTATCCATTTTTGTATAGCTAAACCGAAAAGCCTTGTTTTATTAGATTTTCAAAAGTTTAACTCCTGTTAAGATAAATTTTATTTTTACACCCCTACTCCCTCTTGGCGTTTAAACTGCATATCATAAAGTGTTCTGTATGCTCCGTTTTCTATTTGCATAAGCTCCTCGTGCGAACCCTTTTCAACAATTTGACCTTCGTTTATTACAACAATTATATCTGCATTCCGAATAGTAGATAGTCTGTGAGCTATTACCAGTACGGTTTTATCTTTCATTAAATTATCAATTGCTTTTTGAACAATGGCTTCCGCTTTATTATCAAGTGCAGATGTAGCTTCATCAAGAATAATTATAGGAGCATTTTTTAAGAACGCTCTTGCTATGGCAACCCGCTGTTTCTGCCCACCAGACAGCAATATCCCCCGTTCGCCTATAACAGTATCAACACCGTTTGGCAAAGTTTGTACAAATTCGTTAAGGTATGCCATCTGAAGTGCTTTTTCAAATTCTTCACAAGTTGCATCTTCTTTGCCCAGCATAATATTATCTCTTATGCTGCCTGTAAATAAAAAGTTGTCCTGAAAAACAACAGCTATGTTCTGCCTTAAAGATTCAAGGGTAAAGTCTCTTATATCTACATCATCAATTGTTATACTGCCTGAATTTATATCATAAAATCTCGGGAGAAGATTAACCGTTGTTGTTTTTCCTCCGCCTGAATTTCCCACGAATGCTACCGTTTTTCCCTTATTTATTACAAGCTCAATATTTTTTAAAACCGGAACTCCGGGATTATATTCAAAATACACATTGTTGTATTTTATGCAATTATATTCGCTCGGCATAATAATTGCGTTTTCTTTATCTTTAATTTTTGGCTCAAGTTCAAGGTTATCAAAAACACCTTCTATCATAAAGAATGAGAGTTGAACGGCACTAAAATTGTTCCCCAATGATTTAATTGGGGTATATAACATTATCAATGCCGTAATAAATGATACAAAATTGCCCGGTGTAATTTGTGTAGTCATAATTAAATGAGAACCGTACCAGATAGCTCCTGCAATACCTATTGATACTATTACATGCATCATTGGAGAAAGCCATTGAGTACGTTGAGTTATTTTAATTCTCAATTTAAAAATACTGTCTAAAATATTATTAAATTTGGCAATTTCTTTTTTTGCCAAATTGTATGATGTTACTGTTTTATTACCAGCAAAAACTTCATTGTATTCAGTTATAATTGCAGAGTCTACAATAACCGATTTGTCAAATACTGCTTTGATTTTTTCTCTTAATTTTGCTACCGGTGCCAATGCACAACCAAGCACTACAGTCGCAAGAATCGCCAGCTGCCAAGAATTGTAAAATAGTACAAATATTAACGATACTGATGAAAAAATTCTCTGAAGAAAAATGCTTATATTTGATAATAAGCCGGAACATGCTCCCTCTGCCATATTATTAAACTGAAAAACTACATCGCCGGAATTTCTTTTGTCATAAAAAGCAGTCTCAAATGTAAGTAATTTTTTAAATAAATCCCGCTTTAGACCGTTTGAAATTTTGTTCCCAACCCAGGTTGTAAGGTATGCAGAGATATATTTTAATCCTCCCTGTAAAGAAGTAAAAGCTACTATTGCAATCGGAATATACCATGGTGAAGATATGGATTTTTCAACCATAACCAAATCCATATAAGGTTTTAACGCCAGTGCTATAACCGCATCTAAAGAACCTATCGGGATACATATCAGCATTGAACACAAAGCTCTAAACCACACCGGCTTTACATAAGGCCACATGCGTGAATAGTTTCTGTATATTCTGCTTGTTACAATTTTTTCTTTTAATCCGGCTGACATGCTAACACCTTAAACCGTACATAACATATAAAGTAGCATATGCAATTTGATAATTCAATATTTTACAAATCCTTTTCAAAAGAATAAGCTGTTATGCCGAAGATTTTGATAATTTTTTGCTGTTTGTTGTATCGGCGTATTTTTATTTCTTCATACAAAAAAGGAATCCCTCGCTGTTTCAGAATAACAGGTAAATTAATTGTGTCATAAATTTCCTGTCTAAATTCAGTTTTATCAGCATTTTTAAGAAATGACAATTCCCAATTCAGGGTATTTTTTTCTATTTGTGACATGTTTCTTGATTTTTTTATGCTGTTATTACTATGCCATCTGTATGAATAAAGTACTTCATCCAAATATTTCATTTTATAATATTTGGATATTTGGAGCATCATCCACCAATCTTCAAATATTCCATCCGGATATTGGCCGATTTTATCAAAAACCTCTTTTTTTAAAGTAAATCCGTTTGGTATATAATTCCCTCCAAAAATCGAGCGATATGTCCCGAAATCTTTATCATTAAAAAAATTGCGATTTTTCTTTAAAAAATCTACAAAAGTAGTATACTCTGCTTTGTTCTTATCATATACCGTATTTCTCTTTTTATCCCAGTAGCAAATTATTCCGCTACCGTCAATTATATCGTCGTTACCAACCGCTAAATAATAATCCGGATTTGCAGCCAAAAATCCAATCTCTTTTTCTATCGCTTCAGGTTTAGCTAAATCGTCAGATGCAATCATAAAAACGTATCTGCCGTTAATCAGACTGACAAGTCTGTTTAGTGTTTTGGTAACTCCTTCGTTCGGCTTTGTTTCAAAATGCACCCTTGCAAACCTTTCATCGCACATGGGCTTTATTTCCTGCATTTTTTGCCATGTCGAATCGGACGATCCGTCATCAATTATTATAAGCTCAATATTTTTATAAGTTTGATTAATTATTGATTTAATTGTTTTCTGAATATATTTTTCATGATTATATGCCGGAATAATTACCGAAACCAAAAATTCTTCCATGTTTATACCTCAATATGTGATTCATAATCAAATTTATATTTTTTCTTTTTTATAAGTCCTTTGGGTTCAATAACTCCGAATTCATCATAAATCCTATTCCAGCCATTATGTCTGTATTTTTTATTTGTAACGTCATCGTCGGGAGCAAAATAATCAACACTTCGAAATAGCATTATATCTGAATCATTCGTTACATTCCCGCAGGATGTTTGATATACAAAAAGCAGTTTAAAATTTTGTGCTCCAAGGTTTATCAAAGCATTCAGCAGTGCATTAGTGCTGGCATCTGTTATCTCATTATCTCTTATTTTGTATACAAAAAGCTTTGAAGAATCGTTTCTTATAAAGTTTAAAAACTTTTCTTTTAAATATGCCATCCTTTCAACAAGTTCTTTTCTGTCGGATTCTATGATTTCTTCGGATACAGGCTGTTCCATATAGAGTTGTATATTGGCTTTTCCATGAAATCTTATATGTGTATTTTTACATTCCCACAAAGGGTTCGGGTATTCAAAACCGCCCGTACATATACTGTCAAAATTATTAAGAGCGTTTATCAGTTCATTTATTGAATGTGAATATGACCAGTTAAATAATCCCGCTTCTTCAAATCTAAAGTACTTTAATGCTTTGAAGGACGTTTCACAGTTATATCCAAGTGAAATAATATGGTCGAATTTATTTTCTTTTTTCCTAAAGATATCTGCAATTAATTTCATTTATAACATTCTCCTAAAAAGCATTTTGTTAAGTAAACCATCCTTCTGCACCAATATTTTTGCAATACTTTATTATCAGTAACCTACGGAAACTCTTTATTTCTGGAATCATAGTCAAAACCGGCTTTGTATAAATTGTCTGTCAGTTTTGTTATTTAAGAATTCCTTCCTGCTTCTGTCACAGTACAAATATAATACCGAGATTGACTGATACGAAAACCTGTCTTTCTAAATCGTTTGGATTGCAAAATTTAAAAAGCATTTATTACCTCCACAACTTTTTTAACCTCATCATCTGTCATTACAGGAGAAATTGGTAAAGAAAGTATTGTATCGTGAATTTCTTCGGTTAACGGAAAACTCAGGTTGTTCCACTCTTTGTATGCAGGCTGTTTATGGGGCGGTATCGGATAATGAATAAGTGTTTGTATTTCGTTTTGTTTCAAATATGCTTGAAAATCATTACGATTACTTGTTCTTACGGCAAAAATATGCCAAACATGCGACATTTCATTGTCTGTATGCGGAAGAATGATTTTGGAAGTGCTAATATTTTCTCTGTAATATTTTGAGATTTCTCTTCGCCGTTTATTATCTTTGTCAAGCTCCGGTAATTTTACTGACAAAATAGCCGCTTGAATTTCATCCAGACGTGAATTTGAACCTTGATAAAGATTATGATACTTGATATGTGAGCCGTAATTTCTTAATGCTCGTATTTTTTGAGCCAATTCGTCATCATTTGTTGTAACGGCACCTCCGTCGCCCAAACACCCTAAATTTTTGCCCGGATAAAAGGAGAAACCCGAAGCATCGCCCAAACTTCCTGTACACTTACCGTTATATAAAGCACCGTGTGCTTGAGCCGAATCTTCTATTATCTTTAGGTTATATTTTTTAGCTAATGCCCAAATCTTATCCATTTGCACAGCTTGACCGTACAAATGAACAACCAATACAGCCCTTGTCTTATCTGTAATTTTTTCTTCAATCAAGTCCGGATTTATGTTGTAAGTATTAATATCCGGTTCTACAAGCACTGGTGTACAACCATTATCTGAAATAGCTAAAATGGAAGCTATATATGTATTCGCAGGAACAATAATTTCATCACCGTTTCTAAAACCATATGCCTTAATTATAAGCTTTAAAGCATCCAACCCATTTGCACAGCCTATACAGTGTTTCACTCAACAGTATTCGGCAAAGGATTTCTCAAAAGCCTCATCTTCTTTGCCTAAAAGATACCATCCGCTATCCAAAACTTCTTTTATTTTTTCATTTATTTGAGGTCTAAATCGTTCGTTAATTTTATATAAATCTAAAAATTTAATCATTCTATTACCTTAATAAACGGTTTATGATATCGTAATTTTAGCATAAACGGTTTTTTAAATATA
>CALYTW010000088.1 GCA_945487905.1 uncultured cyanobacterium | reverse complement strand
ATCGACCCGGTAATCCTGATGGAGGAGATTCGTGACATAGAGGCAAAGAATATTTAATTTGTTTTTTGCCGGCAACAATTGCAATATTTGCAGAAACAAATAGTATTTGGAGCTTTTACAAATTTAAAGAAATCTTTAAATTAGCATCTGTCAACAAAAAAGAATATATTAAATCTGCATTAGTATATTTTATTCTTGGACTTGTGATAGAAGAATGTTATAGAATGTGTTTAATTTTAAACAATAAAACATTAATTTTATTGTTAATTACATTATTGATAGCTGGCATTGTAATAACTTATCTAAATTTTGTAATGAGTTATATAGTAGCAAAAATAAATAAAAATAACATGTAAATTTCTCAAAATTCCTGTTACTTTTTCTCAAACCATGTGTTATTTTACACTCACCCTAGCCCTCTCCTGTAAGGAGAGGGGACTTGAGCCTAGTCCGCAAAAAGTCCTATTTGGGAATTTTGATATTAAAAAGAGGGTGTCCAAAAAGCATGGACATCCTCTTTTAGAATTGGTACAATAAATGGGTTAGAATAGTTGTTATTCTTGAATTTGAGGAGTGTATAAATAACAAAGTAACCTTTAAACCATACGATATGAACCAACTTAAATTACCAATAGATTTAGCAATTGATATCCCTGAAAATCATTTGGTAAAAGTAGTAAATCGAGCAATAGAACGAATGAACTTAGAAAATTTTATTTTTACGGGTTTTATAAAAAATATGGAAATATCATTTAAAGCCAGATTTATACAAAAAGCCCCGATAAAAGTTGCCGTTGACAGCACTTGTAAAGAATACAAAAGAGCTTCGGCATCTTTTTTAAAGCTTGAGGCAACGAGTATTAGTGATATGCGTTTAATCAATAAAGTTGCAAATAATTATCAGAAAACTATTGGCGATAATGAAAACGAATACAACTATGCAAATGATATAAGAAACAAGTTTAATAAAATTTATAATGTGCCTGCAATGAAAAAGAATGAAAATTTTTATATATTAACGACAGAAAAAGTTAACGAAGAAGAAGAAGAAATTGAAGGATTGGATTCGGATAAAGTGCTTGGTGTAGCACAGGTTAATGATACACCTGAAGAAACCACATGTGAATTAAAATATTTGCAGGTTGATCCTGCGACAAATTATCGTGCAAAAGAGCGTAAATATAGGGGTGCGGGGGAAGCCATTTGGAAATCAATTGAAAAACTGTTTCCGAAAAATATTTTTCTTAAATATGATAACAAAGCTCTTGGTTTTTATTTAAACCAAAATTTTGAGGGTTTTACAATGGACAAACTTATTCACGAACATAATCCCGAAGTAGTCGATATTCAAGCATAGAACTTTACATAGCCATTTGGGTAAGTTCGGTATAGGCGTTAATTATTCTGTTTCTAACCTGAATAGCCATCTGCATGCTGAGTTCGGCTTTTTCTGCTGCTATCATTGCATCATGAACGTTTGTAGAACCTCCCATTGCCAAATCTTCCTGCAATCTCTCCGCTTCAAGTCCTGAGCGATTTACGGAATCAAGACCTGCAATAAAGCTGTTGCCCATTTTATCCATAAAATGACCTGCTCCTTCAGGGTCAAATTTATCCCTGAGCGGTATTGATTTTGAAGCATTTTCAAGAGCTTTACCGAATTCTGAAGGATTGGTTTCTATGTCGAAGGATGCATGTCCTTGCAAAAATTTGTTATACTCGTTTATTGCATTAAGATTGTATTCTGTATTAAAAGCTTGTATATTTGTTGAAAAGTTCATTGTTTATCTCTAGTAACCTCATCACTCACTTTAATCACTCCGCTAAAGATTCATAGCGCTTTGCATCATTGTTTTGACGTTCTCTGCAACCGTTGCGTTAGCTTCATACGCACGTGAAGCCGCAATCATGTCAACCATTTCTTCCACAACATTTACATTCGGAAGGTCAACATAACCTTCTTCATCGGCATCAGGATGAGAAGGGTCATATACTGTTTTTATTCCGTCTTCCCTTTCATAAATCTGTTCGACCTGAACCCCGCCTGTAACATAACCGTTGTTCAAGGCATAGTTAGCGTTAATAAGCATTCTGCCCGTTAACGGATCAAATTGCGGGTCAGGAGCATTGCTTAAAAAATTAGAAGGCCCTCTATTTATACTGTCTTCATAAATTGTTCTGAAAGAAACATCTTTCTTTATATAAACCCCTTTTGAACCGTCGGGTTTTCTGGTTGTATGAATATTTGCAATGTTACTTGCAATTGTATCCATTTTGGCTCTTTGAGCGGTCATACCCGAACCTGCTATGTCAAATATATTAAAACTCATATTTTAAACCTCTATTTACCCTCTCTATTGTCCTCTTATTACATTGCCCAAGTTTGTAAACTGTCTGCGCTCAAGATTTGAAAGAATTAAATATTTAGTACCGGTTTTGGATAAATCCATCATTTCACGTTCCAGCTCCACATTATTGCCGTTAATATTAGACCCGTTATAAATATCATTTACATATTGCGGTCTGTAACTATCCATTGTATTGGATTTTAGATATGCCTGCTCCTGCTGAGTAGGAATTCTGTATTTTCTTATTTCTCCCGTAAATACATCGACATTCGGAGGAATGTATTTGATGCTGTTTTGACCTTTTATGTAATCTTTTAAATCTTCTTTTCCAATAATTTCGGCAAGCTGGCTTTCAAACGCAACTTCTTTTCTCTGATAATCCGGAGTCATTACATTTGCAATATTGGAAGATATGGCATGCTGGCGTTCCATTAATCCGTCCATACCAAGTTTTGTTATTTCAATTGTTCTTGATGAAACTAAATCCATAACAACCTCCTAGATTACTCCACTCCTCCCATACGGATAGTAAATTCCGTATAGTCTTCTCCTGAGCGTGAAAGCTCAATTTGCCCCAATTGTTCTTCAATTGACTTTTTGCAAATCCACAAACCTAAACCTGAACCGGTTGATTTTGTTGAAAAACCTTCATTAAATATTTTTTCAGGCTCTTTAATTTCCGGTGCATTGTTTGAAACTATAATAGATACAAAATCGTCCTCTTTTTCTGTTTTAATTTTTATATACTTACCGTTTTTAGGGGTGTTTTCTTCTTCCGCATTAACCAAAAAAGCCTCAACCGCATTTTTAATAAGATTAATCAAAACAGCAATAAGTTTTTCCGAATCCGCAAGTATGGTAATATTTGGTGTAATTTCTGTTTGAAGCTCTATTTCACGACCTTCGGCATAAACTTTTGCAAGTTCAATCGCTTCATTAACAATTTCATCAAGCTGACACGGTTTTAGTTCGGAATTTTCTTTGGTTTTTAGAGTAATCAGTGAATTATTTGCCATTTTGATACTTTTGTTTATTGAATTCAGTGCGTTTTTAATACTTTCTGTATCAATATTTTCCTTTTCAATATGTTTTCTTATAATTTCGGAATACAAATCACAAATAGAAAGCTGGTTTTTTATTTCGTGTGCAATAACACGGGACTTTTTACGTGCATAATCTGAATCAACAAGAGTTTCAGCACTTTTTTCCGCATAACCTAGAACCGCATCACTTGCAGATTCTTCCATATTTTCAAGAAGTTTGTGTATTGATTCATTCAAAAGTACGTTATCACGTCTGTCAGGAGTGAATTTTGCCTGATATTCGGAAATATCAACTTTTGAGTTTCTTTTAATGATATCCAGTGCTTCTTTTTGAGCTTTTGAATTGACCAGAGAATAATATCTGACTGAATCTTTATTACCTATGTTTGTATCCCAAATCAAAATAGAAACAAATCTGTGTGTTAAAACACATAAAAATTCAGTATTTGTCCAGACTTTTTCAAGAAGGTTTTTTGAATCATCCGAATAACATATAGATTCAATCTCAGAAAACTCAAGTCGTTTTAAGAGACCTTGTAGACCTTCTTTATTTTCTATTCGGTAAAGAACAACTCCAGTTTCCGGATTATCCAAAAGAGGTTCGAGTGTAGAACGAACAAAGCACTTTAAAGACTGCCTCGTGAGAAAATGATTCCCTTGAGTATTAATCAGTTCTTTTAGATAGTTTTGTTGTCTTACAATCTTGCGCATATTCTGTTACCTTGCCAAAGCACTCACACCTTTTTTAGTCAAAAATCCGTTGTTTATTGCATACAAAACTGCTTGTGTTCTGTCATTTACCTGAAGTTTTTGGAAAATATTGTTAACATGGGTTTTAACAGTTGTTTCAGAAATAAACAATTTTGAAGCAACTCCTTTGTAAGTAACACCTTGAGTTAAAAGTTCCAAAACTTCTTCTTCTCTTTGAGTTAGGTAAGAAAGTAAATTTTCTTCGTCTGAATCTTGTTTTGAAGATTCTTCTCTGAATGATTGCTGGAAATATTCAAAGAATCTTGAAGAAAGTGCAATCGGTAAATAAATTTTTCCGCTCAAAACTTCTTCAATTGCATAAATAAGTTGAGCAGAAGCCATTGTTTTTAATACATAACCTTTTGCACCGATTTTCATAGCTCTGAAAATCAAATCTGCATCATCATAACCTGAAAGTGCGAGAACTTTTGTATCCAAACCCAGCTTTCCTATTTCTATAATACCTTGTAAACCGTCTCTGTCAGGCATATTCATGTCCAAGAGAACTATATCAGGTTGATATTTTTTAATCAAATTCAAACCCACAGTTACATTTGTTGCTATACCAACAACATCAAAAGTACCTTCAAGATTCAGTAATTCTCTAATACCTACCAAATGTTCATAGTTGTCATCAATAAGTAAAACATTTGATTTTTTCTTAAATTCTCGTCTCATACCCTCTCCTCGTCTCCCTATCCTTATATGTTGTAAATTGTATTTTTTAATCAGTTCTACTCTATGTATATTACCCCCTTTTAGAGGAGTGTATCATCGTCAACAGGGTTGATTTTATTGAGTTTTGACTAAATAAAAAGATTTAGACCACATGGTCTATGGGGTAATAAAATTATAATAATAATGCATATTTCAAGGCATGCCAAACAAATATTCAAATATACCTTAAAAAGTGTAGTAAAAAAAGATGAGAATCATCTGATAAGTTTAGTTTAATTATATGGTTATTAATTTGCCGTTCTTTCTTAGGGTACATTTTTTTATTGTTTGCTATAAAAAGAAAAATAAATGTACTTATATGTATAAAAGTATGTATAATAATGTAGAAAACTTTTTAGTTTTCTACATTATTTTTTTTACTTTTTATTTTATGTATAAAACCTTTATTTTTTCTACATCATTTTTACATTTTTTCTACATATTTTTTTACATTTAAAAATTAATTATATTCCGCTTTTTATAT
>CALYTW010000087.1 GCA_945487905.1 uncultured cyanobacterium | reverse complement strand
CACATACTGATAAAAATCCCATTGTAAATAATCTTACTCCTGCCTAATTACCGCCACCGGCAATTATTATAACCTTAAAGACTTTTAAAATCATTAGAAAAGCCGAATTGAGAAGTGTTGCTGATAGTAATGCCGAAATAGGTGATGGCGATTGTGCATGGGCATCAGGCAGCCAAAAATGAACGGGAGCTAAACCCATTTTTGTTCCTATTCCGAATAAAATAAATACAAAAGATAATTTTAACCAAAATATATCAAAAATTTGAGCATTTGAGTACAAGTCATTATAGAAAAGTGAATTCAAATTTCCTGTTGCTATTGTGAGTAAAATAATTCCCACAAAAGCTAATGCAATACCGATAGAACAAATGAATACATATTTCCAAGCTGCTTCAATAGAGTGTTTTGTTTTGTGAAAATAAATTAAATATGCGCTTGCTAAAGTTGTAGCTTCTATAAATATCCAAGTTATGCCGAGATTTGAACTTAATATTGCACCCGTCATTGATAATACAAATAATAAAACCGCGTAAGAATAATGCCTTAATTTTCTTGTTAATGACTTATCGTCTTTCATATATCCGTTGTTATAAATTGCTACAGCTAAATATACAATTGAAAGAACAATTAAAAATATCTTATTCAATTCATCTGCCGCAAACAAATTTTGCTTAATATCGAATGGGTTATATTCTATACATAAACATATTGAGCAAATTATATGAATAAACGCATACAAATTAATCATTAAGTTATTTAATGCTCTATTCTTAATTAAAAATAATATTAAACATGCTATTATCGGAAATATTAAAATCAAACTAATCATTATTCATAATCCTTTAAATCAGACAACTGTGAAACTTCTAAATCTTCAAATTCGGTATTAATTTCTTTAACAAGCAATCCCAAAATAAATACCGCAATAAATATATCTAATAAAACGCCTAAATTAACAATTATAGGCATCTCTTTTGCTGCTGCCAATGATAACAGAAATATACCGTTTTCCATTGTGATAAAACTTATTACATTTGATAAAACTGTATGCTTAATCGTAATCAGCCACAAACTCGTAATAATAATTGATACGGATACTCCAAAATACAGCGGTGATATCATTTTTAATGCCGGAGCTTGTATATTTGCAACCATAAATCCACTAAAAAGAATTACACTTGATATAACAAGTGCATAAAAATGAGGAATATTGGCATCAGAATCTCTGTGTACGTGCGTTTTATTTAAAACTTTATTCAAAAATAATGGTATTAAAAAAGATTTTACTCCTAACGTTTCAAGAATAATAAATGCTATTCCAAAAATATGAACCCAATTGCTTTTTATATCCTGTAAAATTTGCGCATTAAACCAACTTTCATGGGTTAATCCAAATATACAAATAAAAAACAAAAGCCATCCTTGAAGTGAAAGCATATTAATATGCGCTTTCAACCTTGATGTTGACGCTATATAAAGCATTGATAAACCTAAAAGTATTATAAAAATGTTTTCCATAATTAATTTCCATATATCCTATATGTTACTAAAGTTAAAATTATTAGTGCCGTAATTGACATTATAAAAATAAATTCAAAAACGTGTGTCATTCTGAATCTTGCAATAGATGATTCAATTGTTCCGATAATTATTGACAGCAAACATATTATTGCTAAAAATGCTGTTATTGCTAACCAAACAGGAAGCCCCGCAGGAATTATTAAGGCTGCAATTAAAGCTTCAAATAAAAACATTTTAATTCCTGCTCCCCAAGTAATTAAACCTAAATCTATACCGGAATTATCAAGTATCATAACTTCATGTATCATTGTAAGCTCCAAATGGGTTGTTGGGTCATCAATCGGCACTCTGCACCCTTCAATTAAAAGCATTATAAATATCGTAATAACCGCAAGTGTAATTATTAAATATCCGTAAATTCCTGCATTGTCCAATATCATTTTAAGATTTGCAAATGAATGATTATTTGTAAGAGCAACTATTGACCCCATAAAAATAAAAAATGCCGGTTCAACAATAGTTGAGAAACAAGCTTCTCTGCTTGCTCCCATTCCTTCGAAACTGCTTCCGGTATCCATTGCACCGATAAGAGAAAAGAATTTCCCAAATCCAAGAATATAAGAAAAAATGATAAATCCAAACGGAATATTAATTACCGATTCTCCGTTAGCCATTGGCACAAACAAACCTGCAAATAATATAGTTGAAAATCCAACCAAAGGTGCAAACTTGAATACCCATGATGTTGTTGTGGAGTATACCGCTTCCTTCTTTAATAATCTTAAAACGTCATATAGAGGTTGCAAAAGCTTAACACCTTTGCGTCCTCCCCAAAAGGCTTTTGTTTTCTTGATTATGCCAATTGTTAAAAATGGCATAAATATTAATATTAAAATATTTAAAATTGTTATCATATCCTTATCCTATAAAAAATAGTCCTATTATTGAAAGTATTAGAAATATCAGTCCAAACAAAATATATTGCTGCATATTTCCGTTTTGTATTCTCTCAAACTTTGATAATAGTTTTTCATCAAGTTTTATTAATGGTTTTACAATATAAGCTTCTTCTAAATCTTCGATTTTAATCTCATAATAAGCCTCTTTCGGGAATAATTCTTTAGGCTTTTTGATGTGTACAATTCTTTTGAACATAGGTTTTAAAGTTGATACAAACAAATCCGCATAACTGGATGCTGTATATTGCATTCTTTCATTCCCTCTGTTATATCCGCATCCCCAAGTATTATGGATTCTGCTTTTTCTGTTAATAATTAGTCTGAAACCAGTAACCAATAAAACTATTATAAGGAATACAAAAAATATAAGACTTAGCATTCCAAGTAAATTAATCATTGACGGAATAAACGATAAAACAGTATCATTTTTAGTTACTTCTAAAATTGGATTTATAACTGGTATTATTGCATACTGAGGGAAAAATCCTATTAATCCCGCTAAAACCGCCAAAATAAATATTGGAATTAACATAACTTTTTCTACATCAAAGGATACGTTTGCAGCCTGCTCACTTCGAGAATTTCCCAAAAGCATTACACCGGTAACTTTTGTGAAACAAAGTATTGCCATTGTCCCGATAAGAGCCAATGACGCAAGTGATATTATCAGAGTCATAAAAGCTGTAATATTATTTGCATTAACTAAACCTAAAACAATTCCGCCATATATTAAAATTTCGCTTATAAACCCGTTGAAAGGCGGCAGACCGCATATTGCAACAGAACCGATTATAAATAAAAGTGATGTATATGGCATTTTTTTTATTAATCCGCCTAAAAGTTCAACATCTTTTGTATGTGTCTGTTTGTATATATTACCTGCACAAAAAAACAACAATGGTTTAAATATTGCGTGGTTAAGTATATGTAAAATTCCTCCGCCAAAACCTAATAATGCAACAATCGGATTGTTGTACACCATGCCTAATAATCCGATACCGATGCCTATTCCTATTATTCCGATATTTTCAAGACTATGGTATGCAAGCAGACGTTTTATATTGTGTTGGGTGATAGCATATAAAACACCCCAAAGCGCTGATATAACAGAAATACAGATAACCAAATATGCTACAAATTTTGAGGGTGCGCCTATAAGCCATATTGTTCTTAAAATTCCGTAAATTCCCGTTTTAATCATAACTCCGGACATAATCCCTGAAACATGGCTCGGTGCAGCCGGATGAGCATCAGGAAGCCAATTGTGAAACGGGAGAAAACCTGCTTTTGTGCCAAAACCGATAAAAGCAAGCAAAAATACGATATTTGCAAGTTTTGTGTTCTGACTTAAAACAGATATAAAATCTGAAAAATTTAAGCTGTTTGAATTTATATTCAAGACAACAAAAGCTGAAAGTATAAAAATCATTGAAATATGCATATAAACAAGGTATTTTATTCCGGCATTAAGCACTTCTTTTTTGTGTCCCTCAAATATTACAAGGAAAAACGAAGAAAGCGACATAATTTCCCATAAAACAATAAAAAATATGGAATTTTGGACTGTTACGACTCCAATCATAGACGCAATTAAAAGCATTAAAAAGAATGTGTGAGGAGATAAATTCATTCCCTTATTAAGATACGGTTTAATATATCCGCAAGCATAAATTGTTCCTAAAAAACTTAAAACTGAAATAACCAAAACAAAAAATGCTGATAACGGGTCAATAATAAAATCTACACTTTCAAAAATCGGCGGCAAATGTATTTGAGCCCCAAATGACTCGCCAGATAATAAACAAGCAACTGATAGCATTGTCAGCAAAATTGTTGAAACTCCTGTTATTACTGCACAGAGCTTCATTTTATAATTTTCTTTTACAAAAATTGAGATAATGCCGCCTATTACTAATAGGCATAATGATATAAAATATAATTCCATAAAATTTCTGTTCCGAGTGTTAATTTACAATATTTTCAAACATATTTATAATATGAAAAACAAAAATACTTTTCAAATATAAATCATAATTAAAATTATTATTTGGTCGGCATGTTTTATATTTCTTGAAAATAAGGTAAATAAACATCTGCAACAGTAGAAATTTAATTAAGGTATTGAAAAGCTTCATTTGATACTTTCATTTTACACATTTAAAGTCCTGATTATGTTCAATGCTTCTTCAAGATTTTCAATAATATCTTGTGCAAGCTCATCCGGTTCAGGCAAATTTTCTAAATCAGCTAAACTTTCGTCTTTTATCCAAGTTATATCAAGATTTGTCTTATCGCGTTTTATTATTTCATCATAAGTAAATTTTTTCCAACGACCGTCAGAATTTTCCTCGCTCCACGTTTCTTGACGTTTTGAAATATTATCAGCACAATAACATGTAATAAAATCTTTCAAGTGCATATAAAACCCTAATAGTGCAAGTAAATCTCAACATCCCAAAATGGTTAAAATAGGCTTTATATTTGAACATTTACCCAAAATCTCCCATCTCACACTTGCACTTAATTTATAACTTAATTTATAATTGTCATTAAAATTAAAAACATGTTTGAAATTTTTGTCCCTACTCTTGTGATATGACAATTTTTAATCAAACAATGACAAGCATTTATCTTTGATATCAAGTGCAATATCAAGCGCGTGTTTTTCTTTTATTCCGATGCCCTTTGCGATAGCAAGAATATCCTCTAAACTTGGATTTTTACCTTCGCCATTGATTGTGGTTGCATGTTCACCATTGAAGGATGAGCTATAAGTTAAATCATACGCAGGAGACAAATGCCATTCTTTTTTATTTTCATCATACAAAAACGAGAAATTTTTTGAATGGTCATCTCTATTATGCGCAAAAACATTAAAGCACATCAGCCTGTACAATTGTTCAATATCTTGATAATTTTTGGTTAATTCCAAAGTCAACTTCATCAAAATATTGTAATCAAGATTCGGCAGACGATGGCTTGTTTCCAATAATCCGCTAGCAGAAACCATATGTACTTTTTTACCGTTTTCTCTATCAAATCGTTTTATACCGAAAT
>CALYTW010000086.1 GCA_945487905.1 uncultured cyanobacterium | reverse complement strand
AAGTAAAAAAGATGGTGATATAAGATGGCAATAGCGAATTTACACGAAACATTATTATCATACACAATGAGAAAGAATCAGCTTAATCTTGATATTATGCAGTATCAATCTCAGAAACAGTTAGCTATTGCATCAATGGCTGACACAAATTCTTTATTATCTGCAGGCAAAGCTGAAATCAGAGACTACTTCAAGAATTTATATAACAACGATGAAGAATTACAGGCTGCATACGTAAGCTATACAGAAATTCCTGATTTTGAAGAAGAAATAGATAAATTAACAGCCCAAATTCAAGACGAATTGGATGAATTAACAGCTTGGGAAACAACACTTGATGCTCAAATTACGACAGCGAGTGCGGAATTAGAAGAAGTTAACGCTTATATGGAATCTATCAAGACAATGCTTCAGAGCAACATTCAAGAAGATTTCAACTACGGATTGAATCAATAATTAGCTAAACAAGTTGACAGCTATTAAAGCAAAAATAATTAAAGCAGTGTTATAGTGAATGAATGTCGGAATGCAGGTATCAAAAATGTGGTTATGCTGACCGTCTGCATTTAGACCTGATGTAGGGCCGAGAGTTGTATCGGAAGCCGGAGAACCTGCATCTCCCAGAGCAGCTGCAGCGGCAAGAAGTACAATTATTTGCTGTACATTAAATCCTAGTTTTACACAAATCGGGACAAACAAAACCGCAAGAATCGGTATTGTACCGAAAGAAGTTCCTATTCCTATTGTAATAAAAAGACCGAGTATTAGTATTATGATTGATGCAACAAAAATATTTTGAGGCATAATTGCTAAAGCTGAGGTTACAAGCGATTCTATAGAGCCTGTTTCTTTCAATACAGAAGCAAAACCCGAAGCAACAAGCATTACAAAAGCGACATACCCCATTAAATAAATTCCTTCGTTCATCATACTGTCCATTTTGTGCTTTGGGATTACTTTGAGAGAAAATATTACACCCAAACCCACTAATGCACCTAAGGGAAGAGAATGTGTAATAAGTTGAACAACAAAAGTTAAAACAGCAGATAATATTACTATAAATATTGTTTTTTTCGAACATTCAACATTTTCCGGAATTTTAAAATTCAGCGGTCTGTCTTCATATATTCTTGGTTTTCTGTAAGTTATAAATATAGACACCAAAAGTGCAAATATCATACCCAAGCCTAATATAACAGTTGATTTCCAGATATCATTTCTTAATACATCAACCCCGTTTTGAATTATATTGTCTGCTATAAGATTTTGAAAAATCAATCCGAATCCTACAGGTATTGTTATATACGGCATTTTTAATCCAAACGCAAGTGCCGATGCAACAGCACGCCTGTCCAAATTAAGTTTATTCATTGTACTTAAAAGCGGAGGAATTATAATCGGAATAAATGCTATATGAATAGGAATAATGTTTTGAGAAGCCATTGCAATAAGTGTCAGAATAAGAATTAAGACATATTTTTTACCTGAAATTATTTTGCTTATTTTCTCTGATAAAACACCGGTAAATCCTGAATGTGCCATCGTTGCAGCGAAAGTTCCCAAAAGAATGTAACTCAATGCAGTTTCTGAATTTCCACCCATTCCGGAAATAAAAGTATCCATGATATTTTTAATATCCATGCCTGATAAAAGCCCTGCGGTTATGGATGAGACAATAATTGCCAGCAACACATTTACCTTTCTAAGGCATAAAATGCAAAGCAGTAATACTGAAAGAACAGCAGGGTTTAATAAAATCGACATTTTATCTTACTTCTTCCGCCTGAAGAAGGTTTATAATATCGAGCGCCGTTTCTTTTTGAAGAGTTTCGGGCATAAGCTTCAGATATTCAAAAGCTTCTGCAATTTTCTGGTCCGTATCATACCATCTTCTTAATACATAATTAAACGCATCGGTCAAAATATTTTCCGATAAATCAACACCGTTTTCTTTTGATTTTGCAACTATCAAATCCGCACATTTATACTGGGTAATTATATTGGCATTTCTCATTAAACTAACCGACAGACTTACTGTGGGATCAATATCATACCAACGCTTGTTCATATTTGCACCTTCTTTATTTAGTTAACAATTTTTTTATTTCGTTTTGTTTTTGAATATCCGCAACCAGAATTGATATTGTTTTTTCCTTTGAGGTTAAGCCCTTAATAATTTCAATTTTTGTTTTTGGGACTTTCAGCATTTTTGAAAGAAATTCTATAAGAGCTTTATTTGCTTTATTTTCAACAGGTTGAGCCGTGATTTTGATTTTCACGAAATCCTCCTCGATAATTATATCATTTTTTGAGGAATTTGGAACTATTTTTATTGTTAATACGATACCCTGTTCAGTTACTTTTAACATAACTAAACCTTTTGGAATACCATAACGTACTCGTGTTTAAAAATATAAAAACCGCCCGCTAAAGCTCTGTATCGCCAAAGATTTGCAGTTTTACCTTTTGCCCGTTCATTTCCCTGCATATCTTTTATAATAATGGCTTTTGTAATAAATCCGAGTTTATTCATTCTTGCCATACATTCAAAACCAAGAGGAATGTGCTGAGAGTTGGCATATTTATCGCCGATTATAAGGCAGGCATATCTTCCTTTGTCCAAAAGGTCATAGCCGTTTTTTGCAACTTTCTCGAACGAGTCATAGAATTCTTCCGTTGTTGCACAATTCGATAAATCCTCTTTTTTATCCGAAAACTTAATAATATCATCATAGGGCGGATGAAGCATTAAAAGCTGAGCGTGCTTTGCACCCATAACATCAAGTCTTGCCTTAACCTTCTCTTTTGCAAATTCGCTTGCCGAGTCCGCACAAATAATGTTCACATCGGTAACTAATTGTTTTGGAGTAAATTTTTCGGAAACCGATTCTGCCAAATCGTCTTTAAGTTCAACACCAATACAGCGTCTTTCCATATTTACGGCTTCTATACCCGATGTACCCGAACCAAAGAATAAATCTAAAACGATATCTCCCTTTTTGGTAAATCTCTCATAAATTTGCTGTGCAATTTGGGGAATATAATTTCCGTGGTATTCGTTTGAATGTCCGCCTTCCTTCAATCTTGAGGGAAATTCCCAGAGCGTATCCGTTTTTATGTGGCTGTAATTTTTCCATTGTTTCAAATTAATATCGTTGTATGAAGTAGTTTTGATTTCACTATCATCAACGACTTTAAGATTGTTTTGGAATACTTCTTTTTTTTCTTTTAAATTTGTTCTGGTCATATTACTTCCTATTTAACACACTCTTAGTTTAAGCTAATTGTTAAGTTTTGTAATCAAATAAATAGATGATATTAATTCAGGAATAGCAGGTGCTTAACTTGTTTTTAAATAAAATATTAATTTTTCGTTAATATTCTTTAGAATTATCCAAATTCATAGTATAAATGTAATGTTAGAGTATAGGAGGATAAAATTATGGCATTAAAACCATTACAGGACAGAATTGTTATCAAAGTTATTGAAGATACCGAACAGACTTCGGGCGGAATTTTTATTCCGGATAGTGCTAAGGAAAAACCTCAAAAAGGCGAAGTCGTTGCGGTAGGAGAAGGAAAAACAAATGAAAAGGGTGAAAAAGAACCTATGGGAGTAAATGTAGGGGATATCATTCTTTATGCAAAATATGCAGGTACAGACGTCAAGATGGACGGAGTGGAATACAAGATTTTATCAATAAAAGATGCTTTGGCAGTAATTGAATAAACATAACCAAGAGTTGTCACTCGGAATAAAAATTTCTCCTTCCTCAGATGAGGAAGGTTGGGATGGTGTGATACCAAAATATTATTAAAAAATAAAGTTATCACTGTAAAAAGGAGAAAATAAAATGGCAAAAAGAATTATTTTTGAAGAAGAAGCAAGAAAATCGCTTTTAAAAGGTATAGATGCAGTAGCAGATGCTGTTAAAGTTACATTAGGTCCAAAGGGCAGGAATGTAATTCTACAAAAGAAATTCGGCGCACCTCAAATTGTTAATGACGGTGTCACTATTGCAAAAGAAATCGAATTGGCTGACGGCTTGGAAAACGCAGGGGCGCAGCTTCTAAAAGAAGTTTCATCAAAAACCAACGATGTTGCAGGTGACGGTACAACAACCGCTTCAGTTTTAGCACAAGCTATCGTTAGAGAAGGCTTAAAGAACTTAACAGCAGGTGCAAACCCGATGTCTATGAAACGTGGTATCGACAAGGCTGTTGAAATTTCTGTTAACAAAATTAAAGACCTTTCTAAATCTGTTTCTACAAAAGAAGAAATTGCACAGGTTGCAGGAATTTCTGCAGGCAACAATTCCGAAATTGGCGAGTTGATAGCAGAGGCTATGGAAAAAGTCGGCAATGACGGAGTTATAACAGTTGAAGAAAGCAAATCTTTCGGAACGAATCTTAAGGTTGTTGAAGGTATGCAGTTTGATAAAGGATATATTTCTCCATACTTCGTAACTGATGCGGAAAGAATGGAAGCTGTTCTGGAAGATGCTTATGTTCTTTGCGTAAACAAGAAAATCAACCTTATCGCAGATTTAGTTCCTGTTCTGGAGCAGGTTGCACGAGACGGACGTTCATTGTTGTTAATTGCAGAAGATGTTGAAGGCGAAGCTCTTGCAACATTAGTTGTTAACACGATGAGAAAAGTATTAAGAGCGGTTGCTGTTAAAGCTCCCGGATTTGGCGACAGAAGAAAAGCAATGCTTGAAGATATAGCAATTTTGACCGGCGGTCAAATGTTTACAGAAGAACTCGGTATGAAGCTTGAAAACATAACGACAGCGATGATGGGTGTTGCAAAACGTGTTACGGTTACAAAAGACGAAACGACAATCGTAGTTGGCAGCGAAACCAAATCTGCTGTTCAAGAAAGAGTAAATTTAATTAAGAAACAAATTGGAGCATCTGATAGTGAATACGACAAAGAAAAACTCCAAGAACGTATGGCTAAATTGTCAGGCGGGGTTGCAGTTATAGAGGTCGGAGCAGCAACAGAAGTTGAATTAAAAGAAAGAAAATTGAGAATTGAAGATGCTCTTAATGCAACAAGAGCTGCTAACGAAGAAGGTATCGTTCCCGGAGGCGGAGTTGCACTTATAAGAGTTCAACAAGAGCTTGAATCAAAACTTGAAAAAATGAGTTTTGATTCAGACGATGAAAAGAGCGGATACAAAATTCTTATGGCAGCACTTGATGTACCTTTAAGGGCAATCGCTGATAATGCAGGCGCTAAAGGCGATATCGTTGTAGATAACGTAAGAAGTGAAAAAGATGCATACGGTTATGATGCACTTCTTAACAGATATACAGATATGTTTTCTGCAGGTATCGTTGACCCGGCAAAGGTTACAAGAAGCGCTCTTGAAAACGCAGCATCTATAGGCTCTATGTTATTAACTACTCAAGCTGCTGTTGTTGATATTCCTGAGGAATCCAAAACACCTGATATGTCACAAATGGCAGGCATGGGCGGAATGGGAATGATGTAGCGGATTTGCGGACGGCATTATGCCGGATAGCGAACAGATTTTGTTGACAGGTA
>CALYTW010000085.1 GCA_945487905.1 uncultured cyanobacterium | reverse complement strand
TTCGCGTTAAACGTGTCTACGTGTTTTGCTACAGAGTTTTCAACTCTTTGCAAAAGCACTCCGCACTCTGCTCACAGGTCGCTCGAACTCCAAAAGGAGCTTCTTGCTACTAAATACTCTAGATATCAAAAAAAGAGGTCTTATGACCTCTTTTTTTTGATATCTGGGCATGAAGAGACTCGAACTCCCACGCTTGCGCACTAGTTCCTAAGACTAGCGTGTCTACCATTCCACCACATGCCCGTATATTCAGTTTTCAAAAGGTTTGGGTTTGTGACTTATACGTTCGCCACTACAAAACCTTAACTACTATATCAAGACCATAATTTTTTGTCAAAATTTTTTCTAAAACTATTTTCTGATTGTCCTCTTTTTTTCTTTATAATATAATCTTTGTCGGAGAGATTTTACCGGCATGAAAATAATAGATAATCAACAAGAAGAATATCGTGTTTTTTTGAATAAAATAAGGGCAGAAAGGCAATCTTCGTCCAACTTTATAAATATAATTTTTACCGTGGTTATTGCTATCTTGTGTGCAATAATCGTTTGTGTGATTCTTGCGGATAACAACTTTTTTACGTCGGCAGTTAACAACTCGGATGAAGATACTACCGGAATCTTCAAGTTTACAAGAAAGCAAAGAAATATGCTTGAAGTACCTTTTACTCCAAGAAGACAAAATATCTTGCTTTTAGGAATTGATTCCAATGGAGACGGAACTGACAGATGGGAGGGTACTCGTTCTGATACAATTCTGGTTGTAAATATAGACCCCAAAACTCATTCTTTAAAAGCTGTTTCAATCCCTCGTGACAGCAAGGTTTACCTTCCTGAAAACAAAGGTATTCAAAAAATAAATTCAGCTCATGCTTTGGGCGGAATTAACCTTGTTAAAAAAACCTTGAAAGAAACTTTCGGGATAAAAATTGATAAATACATTATTATACATGATGAAGCTGTTGAAAAAATCGTTGATGCTCTCGGCGGAGTTCCTATTTATGTAGAAAAGAAAATGGTTTACAACGATTACGCAGGTCATTTGCATATCAATCTGGATAAAGGCGAAACGGTGCTTGACGGAAAACAAGCTGTTGGATATTTGAGATATCGCAAAGACGGGCTTGGAGATATCGGAAGAACTCAGCGTCAGCAGTGGTTTTTAAGAAGCTTGTTCGAAAGAATGCGTTCTCCACAAGTTATTACTAAAATCCCAGAAGTGCTTAATATTGCTAATAACTACATAAAAACAGATTTAAGTTTTTATGAGCTTTCGCAGTATGCTGCAATGGCAAGAAATATCGATAATAACAAAGTTGAAATTGCCACCCTCCCAGGAGCTCCGAATCAAAAGGGTTATATCAGCTATTGGATATTAGATCCGGTTAAAACGCAGGAAGTTATTAACAGAATGATATACAGAGACCATCCTGTTTCAGACGGAACAAAATTTAAGGGCGGAATTATGTATTCGCCGAAAAGAGAATCTGATGCAGAGGCTATTAAAGAAAAATTAAATGATTTAGGTTATGAAGTTAATATGCTTAAACTAACTCATCTCTCACATTCAAGATTTGTCGCTAATAAAAATATGGTTACTCTTGAATTCTTCAATATGCTTCAAAGAAAGCTTCCCGAAATCCACAACTTCCAGTTTGTGTATGATCCGACCGAGAATTTTTCTGTGGGCAGTGACTTTACTATTGTGCTGGCTGAACAGTAGATATTTAATGACAGCAGATAAAATTTGTGATAGAATAAATACAATAGGAGATATGAAAGTATGAAAATGAGAGACACTATAATTCCTTTATTTAAGGTTTATGTATCAAAAGATGTTGACGAACCGTTATTGGAAACGCTTCACAGCGGTTGGATAGGAGAAGGGCCTAAAGTTCTTGAATTTGAGGCAAGTTTAAAAGCTTATACGGGAAATGACAAGCTTGTTACACTAAATTCAGGTACATCAGGACTGCATATGGCTTATCATATGGCATGCCATCAGAACGATTACAAAGGATACTACAATTCCAACACAGACGAAATAATTACAACACCTATTACCTGTACGGCTACTAATACACCAATTATAAGCAATGGTGCAAAAGTCGTGTGGGCAGATGTTGATCCTGTTACGGGAAGTATTTCGCCAAAAGATATCGAAAGAAAAATTACTAAAAATACAAAAGCCGTAACCATGGTGCATTGGGGCGGAAATCCTTGTGAAATTGACGAAATCAATAAAATTGCTCACGATGCCGGTGTAAAAACTGTTGAAGACGGTGCTCACGCTATGGGTATGAAATATAAAGGAAAACCGTTCGGAAATCATTCGGATTTCTCTATGAATTCACTTCAAGCAATTAAGCATATTACATCTGTTGATGGCGGTTTGTTGTGGATGAAATCCGAAAAAGATTTTGAAAGAGCAAAATTACTAAAGTGGTACGGAATTGACAGAACAATAAGAGAAGGCATCGATTTGAGATGTGAGCTTGATGTTCCGGAAGCAGGTTACAAGTTCCATATGAATGATGTTTGTGCCTGCATAGGTAATGCTAATTTTAAGCACCTTAATGAAATTCTTTCTAAGCACAGAGAAAACGCTAAATTCTATGATGAAGCATTTAAAGGGGTTTCTGCAATTACTACACTTCCTGAAAATCCTGATGGAGAATCAGCTTATTGGCTTTATACAATTCATGTTAATAACCGTGATGAATTGATGGCTAAGTTGAAGGAGCAAAATATTATGGCTTCTAAAGTTCATGCCAGAAATGATACCCACTCAATGTTTGCAGAATTCAAAGCATATCTTCCGGGGGTTGAACAATTTAACAGAACTCATCTTTGTATTCCTGTCGGATGGTGGATAACTAAAGAAGACAGAGAATACATTGCGGAAAATGTTATCAAATACGCAAAGTAAGAGTTTAATATCAATAAAGAACAGTCAGTATTTTTTTAATTACTGACTGTTTTTTTTGTCATAAATAAATTTAATCCGTAATTTCCGGCTCTCCGACTACTGCTTTAAGAATCTGAATAACCTTGGGCATTTGACAGTCAAAAGAGTAATGTCCCTTTAAAATCGAACACTCCGAGCAATTTCCGTTTAATTTGTAACACTCCAAAGCTTGTTTAGTCCAATTCTTGGTAATTGAATCCGAAATTACCGACTCTTCCAATGTGTTTAACATAGCTCAATTCCCTGATATTTCCCCTCTCTTATCATATAACTTTTCTGAAATCAAACATCATACGAATATATGATTTATTTTTGTGTTAAGATATTAAGTATCAAACAAAGAAGAGGTTAAAAATGGAAGATTTAAGAGAAAAATACGAAGTTGTTATAGGCTTGGAAGTTCACGCACAGCTTAAAACCAAGTCAAAAATTTTTGCACCGGATTCAACAGAATTCGGCAACGAGCAGAATACTCAAATAAGCCCGATTACCTTAGGCATGCCTGGAGTATTGCCCGTTTTGAATAAAGAATGTGTAAATATGGGAATTTTACTTGGTTTGGCGCTAAATTGTGAAATTCCTAAAAGATGCAAATTTGACCGCAAGCAGTATTTTTATCCCGACCTTCCAAAGGGATATCAAATTTCTCAGTATGATGAACCGATTTGTGTTAACGGCTGGATTAATGTAAAGGGCAAACGTATCGGTATTACAAGAGCTCATCTGGAAGAAGATGCAGGTAAATTGGTTCATGTAGGTTCAGCAGGCATTAATGGTTCGTTGTATTCGCTTGTTGACTTGAACCGAGCAGGCACTCCGCTTTTGGAGATTGTATCTGAACCTGATATGCGTTCTTCGGAAGAAGCAAGAGCTTATATGGAGGAACTTCGCAATATTGTAAGATATTTGGGCGTTTGCGACGGCAATCTTGAAGAAGGCTCTATGAGGTGTGATGCGAATATTTCAATTATGCCGAAAGGTTCAACAAAATTTGGCACAAGAGCAGAAATAAAGAATATTAACAGCTTTTCGGCTTTACAGCGAGCTGTAGAATACGAAATTGACCGTCAGATTGAAATTGTTGAAGAAGGCGGAGAGGTTGTTCAGGAAACTAGACTATGGGACGATAACTTAAAAGAAACCCGTTCTATGAGAGGAAAAGAAGATGCTCATGATTACAGATACTTCCCTGAACCGGATTTAATGCCTTTGGAAATTTCGAGAGAATGGGTTGAAGATATAAGAAAAACCATGCCCGAACTACCGGAAGCAAAACGTCAAAGATATATGGGATTAGGATTAAGCGAATATGATACAAGAATAATCGTTGATCAAATGCCTTTGGCATTGTTTTTTGATGAGGCTTTAAGGCTTGGTGCTAATCCGAAAACTGCAGTAAACTTTATTATGGGCGAAATTTCCGCATACTTGAAGGAAAACAAAGTTGAAATTAACGAAACAAAACTTACACCTGAAAACCTTGCTGAATTAATTACATTGATTGAAAAAGGTACAATTTCAAATAATATCGGAAAACAAATTCTTGTAGAGGATATGATAACAAACGGAGAAAAGGCTTCAACAATTGTCGAAAGAAAAGGTTTGAGCCAAATTTCGGACGAAGGTGCAATAAAAGAAATTGTTGAAAAAGTTGTTAATTCTTATCCGGCTGAGATTGAAGCTTACAGAAACGGTAAAACTAATCTGCTCGGTTTCTTTGTAGGTCAAGTTATGAAGGAAACGAAAGGCAGAGCAAATCCGAAAACTGTTAACGAGCTTGTAAGGAAAATTATTGGGTAAATTTAAAAGAAAAAAGAAGTAGTTATTAATAAATAAGGAGATTAATTATGTCAAGAAAACCTATTATTGCAGGAAATTGGAAGATGAATTTACTTCAAAGCGACGCAAAAGCTTTGTTTGAAGGAATTTGTAACTATGTATCAAATTACACGGCAGTTCAGCTTCCTGCGGTTGTAATTGCGCCGGTATTTACATCGTTGAATCAGGTACACTCTGTTCCTTGCGACTGCGGATGCGGGGGAAATAAAATTTCCGTAGCAGGACAGAATTGCCACTGGGAGTCTTCAGGTGCATATACAGGAGAAATTTCCGTAGAAATGCTTAAAGATGCAGGGTGTGATTATGTTATTATCGGTCACAGTGAAAGAAGACAATATTTTTCTGAAACCGATGAAATGATTAACAAAAAGGCAAAAGCTATTCTAGCAGGCGGTTTAATTCCTATTATATGCTGTGGAGAAACTCTTGAACAAAGAGAAGCTGGTTCAACGGATGTTCATATTGCATCACAAATCAGAGCAGCTCTTGCAGGAATTTCTTCCGAAGATGTTGCAAAATCCGTTATTGCCTACGAACCAATTTGGGCAATCGGAACAGGCAAAACTTGCGACAGCGTTGAGGCAAACAGGGTAATAAAAATGATTAGAAGCGTTGTTTCAGAAGTTGCCGGTTCATCATCTGCTGATTCAATCAGAATTCTGTACGGCGGTTCAGTTAAACCTTCAACAATTGAAGAACAGATGTCTCAATCAGACATAGACGGAGCTTTGGTCGGCGGAGCAAGCCTTAAAGCTGAAAGCTTTAATGAAATTATAGCTAACTCAATGAAGATTAGTGTATAAAACTAATATGTATAAAGAAGCGGGCATGCCGAGTG
>CALYTW010000084.1 GCA_945487905.1 uncultured cyanobacterium | reverse complement strand
TATATTGCGAATTCTGACAAAGGTCGTGATATCGGAGCTTTGGATATGGTGTTTGATTATTTGATTAACGAATATTCTGTTGGTAAAAAATATTTTGATTTTGGAATTTCAAATGAAGAAGAAGGAAGAGTTCTTAACTTTGGTTTGGTCGGACAAAAACAGGAATTTGGCGGACGAGGAATTATTCACGATTTTTACGAGTTGGAGATTAAATAATGGCAAAAGTTGTTATAATGTCAATGTCAAATGTGTCGTTTTCAGGTAAAATCGTACAAGATGGTTTTATAGAAGGCTTTGCAAATACATTGGCAAGATTGGGAAATGATGTTGAATGTTTTATAACCATACCCTATTTGATTAGGGATACATATAAAGAAATAATAGATTTTAAACCGGATGTAATTATCTCTTTCAATAATACGGCAGTAACAGAAAAGTTATTTAAATCGGTATCTTGTCCTATATGCGTATTTGGTTACGACAGTGTTTCTTTTTGGGAAAATCTTGATTTAATTAGGAAAAATTACGACAGGTATTATTTCATCCATCACGGGGAAGATACATATTCACAAGCACACAAACTTCTCCCGAACGCAGACGAATCACATCATTTTATATTTGGATATGCTTCTGATTTAAGAAAAAAAGACATTCCGCAGGATATAGAAATATCTTTTATCGGCGGTCTAGGAAACTGGAATCGCTCAATTCCCAGATACTTTACACAAATGTATCATGAGAAAACGGATTTCAGCCTTAATGATGTCAAAGACAAAGTTATAAAAGACATGGAAGATATAGAAAATAACCACCTTAAGATTATTAACGAATCTCCTGAATATTGGAATAATTTAGGACTTCTTAACTACAGGCAGGCAATAATTCTTAATTTGACAGCTCTAAAAAGATTTGATGTTTTGAAAAATGTAGCTGATTTAGGATTAAAGGTTTTTTCTTATCCTCAGTTTATAGATGTAATCGGATGGGATTTGGGGTTAGCAAAAGCATTCGATTTTACTCCTTCCGTATCATTGGAAGATTCTGAATACAACTTTAACCGCTCGAAAATTTCTTTAAACCTCCCTCACGCTCATGCTCAAAACGGTTTTTCATGCAGGGTTTGTGCAATTATGGCATCAAATGCCTGCCTGTTATCTGATTACAGACGTGATTTGGGGATTTTAATGAAGCCTTATTTTAAAGATTTTCCGATGTTTACATCATCTGCTGAAGCAAGAGAAATCGCAGCAAAACTTTTAAAAGAAGAAAATTACAGAAAAGATATTGTTGCTGCTTCACAGCAAATGGTTGAAGAAAATTGTAGATTTGAACCTAAAATAAAAGAATTATCAAATGTTTTGGGTATAAATTTATATAATATCTCAGATGAAAATTCTAATATTTGTTCAGGTAAAGTAAGCAAACACTTTGATAACTACAATATGACTGTAAAAAAAGTTAAAAAATACAAAAAGCGTAAGGTTTTTGAGAAAGTTATACATGAATCAAAAAAAATATTACCATGGTGCATTGCAAGAAAACTGATAAAGTAAAATACAGGGAGTAAATAATGATAAGATTTTTAAAAGAAAATAAAGAGTTTCTTGGTATTATTCTATTTTCGGTTTTAACTACTTTGTTTATAGTACCTATGAGTTTTTTGATTTCAAATTATTCTGAGTTGGAAATAAATCTTTGCTATTTAACAGACCAGTTTTTGGTAATATCTACATTTGCATTAATAATTGCGATTTTAATTATTCGTTTTTTACCTGAAAAATTTAAAAAGTTTTTGATTACTATTTTGTTTGTTGTGGGATTATTTACATATTTTGAATACTTATTTATAATGCCTCAATTAGGACAATTAAAAGGAAGCGCTTTTAATCTTGGCAATTATGCTATACCTATGGTGATTGAAACAGTTTTAGCTTTGGTGGTTCTCTTTTCCTGTTTTTTCTTTTATAAAAAAGAAAAATTCATAAAAGTTCTTTTTGAAATAAGTATTGTTCTTCTTTTAATACAAGGCATAACGTTTGTTTTTTTCTCAAAACCCTTAATGCAAGAAATTTGTAAGAGATTTGATCCGTACACCTATGCAACAGATGACACTTATTCTTTTAAAAATTATATATTTGATTTAAGCAAGTATAACGTATATTCAAAAGACCAAAACGTTGTAATTATTGTGGTAGATGCTTTCGGAAAAGGCATATTTGATGAATTGCTTTTAAGAAACCCTGAATATAAGGAAATTTTTAAAGATTTTGAATATTATCCAAATATGACAAGTATGAACGGACAAACATCCTTTGCAGTTCCTGCAATATTTACAGGTCATGAATTAGAAGAAGCAGCTCATGATGAAAAATACTATAAAAACTTGAAGCAAGATTTTACTTCCGAAAACGCCCTTTTAAAAGCATTAAAGAAAGACGGTTTTAAAAACCATATTTATCCTTTTGCTTCAAACATTTTTTATTTACATCCAAGTTTTATTGATAACCTAAAAATCAAAGAAGCTTCGGATACTGTTAACCGAAGTGCTTATGCAAGATTATTAAAGAATACGGTTGAATTTTATGCATTGCCGGTCATACTGAAAAAAAATCCTTATGACTATATGACTAAAATCACTATGGACAAAAGCAGTCAAGAATTTGAACAAGGAAATTCATATTATATAGAAGATGATTTTTACAAAAAATTTAAATATAAAATCAGATTAGACAACGAAAAGAAAGTATTTAAATATTATCACTTAAGAGGGCTTCATGAACCTTTTATGCTTGATGAAAACTATAATATAAGAAACATCGGCGAAGATGACGGAGATGCTTTAGAAAAAACAACCAAGCTTTATATCGGAATGTTAAAAGCATATTTGGACAGATTAAAAGAAGCCGGTATCTACGATAAAACATTAATTGTTATTATGGGCGACCATGGCAGCGGGAAAATAATATCTCAACTGCAGACAGAAAACGAAATAGCTGAAAATCCATTGTTTTTACTTAAAGATTTTAATAAAAAACAAGACGAGATGAAGGTTGTTGGGGATGTATATGCGGATGTTGCCGATACAAAAGACCCAATTTTATATGCATTAGGGTTGGCTGATAAAAAATGGGATCCGAGGTTTCCCGAAAAATATAAAGAAACTTTAAAAATAAAATGTGAAAAAAATGTAGAATTTTTCAAGAATCTTGAGTTAAAACCTTTCCAATATAAATATCCGATAAGAGGAGATGTTCCGTCGGCTTTGTATCAATTGGTAATGAATAATAAAAGCGTTGCAATGTTGGTTTCAAACGGATATCAGGTTGACCAAGAGGATGCTTATGTAGTATTGGAAAATATGAACAATCCGAAAGAAATATATGCCTCACCAATTCCTAAAAACTATACATATTGGGATAGTGAAGAATTATATTACAGATGGATTAATTTTAGAGCAAATAATATTCCTAACGGACGATATGAATTGAAAATACTTGTTCTATATAATAAGGAATATTATAACTATAAAATTAATGAATCTATAGTTGATGTAAGCGACAATAAAGTAAAATTTATTCCGACAAATACAAACAACCAGCAAGCGCAGGAACCTCAAAAAGAAAACAACGCTAATCAAATACAGGAGCTCACACCTTTTGAATATAAATATAAAATAAGAGGGGATGTACCTTCCGGTTTGCGTGAATTAAAAATGGATGGCAAAACCGTTAATATGTATATTTCAAACGGCTATCAAGTAGATCAGCAAGAAGCATATGTTGTATTGGAAAACATGAAAAACCCCGCTGAAAAATATGCCGCTGAACTTCCAAAAGACTATACTCAAATTCAAAGCGATAAGCAGTATTACAGATGGGTTAATTTTGCCGCAAACAAAATTCCAAAAGGTAAATACGAGATAAAGATTTTAGTTCTTTATAACAATGAATATTATAATTATAAAATCAATGAATACATTATAGATGTTTTTGATAAAAAAGTTAATTTTACCGATACTGGTTATTGGCTAACACATAAATCAGAATAAAATAATAGGAGGATATAATGAAAAAGTTAAAATTATTAGGAATTGTACTAGCTTTTACGGCAATATTACCAAATGCAGCACATGCATATTTGGATCCGGGTACGGGAAGTATGATTATACAAATTATTGTTGCATCTGTTGCGGCAATTGGTATTGCTCTAAAGAGTTTTTGGGCTCAAATTAAGATGTTTTTTGTAAAAGGAAAAAAAGAAGATGATAAAGCATAATGTGGAAGGTTCATTTAGAGATCCTTCAGGCTTTGTTTTTAAGCAAGACGATATTTTATATCGCCAAATAAACGAGTGCTATAAGGATAATTGGGAAAAATTTAATCAAAGCGGCTTGTGCGAAAAATTAATAGAAAAAGGATGGCTCATAAAACATGAAGATGTTTCCGATAAATTTGATGCATATAAAGTCATAAAACCAGAAATGGTTGATTTTATATCATATCCTTATGAATGGAGCTTTTCAGAGTATAAAGATGCTGCCCTACTGACATTAAAAATTCAAAAGCTTGCTCTTGAATATGATATATCATTAAAAGATGCAACAGCATATAATATCCAGTTCCATAAGGGCAAACCCGTATTTATTGATACGTTGTCTTTTGAGGTGCTGGACGAAACAAAACCGTGGGTTGCATATAAACAGTTTTGTCAGCATTTTCTGGCACCGTTGGCACTTATGTCTAAAAAAGATATCCGCTTGAGTTCTCTGATGAAAAATTATATCGACGGTGTTCCTCTAGACTTGGCTAGTGAACTCTTGCCAAAATTCGGAAGTCTGGGAATATATACAAATATCCATTTGCATGCTAAAAGTCAGAAAAAATACGAAAGTGTACACGACAGCAAAGTCAAAAATGTCAAATTCTTGAAGTTCTACCATACATCAATGGTGGAAAGTCTTATCAGTTTGGTAAAATCATTGAAATTGAATACTAAAGATTCAGAATGGGGCGATTATTATACATTCACAAACTATAGTGACGAATCTCAAAAAAATAAGGAAAACTTGGTTAAAGAATATATTGAACAAGTTAAGCCGGAATCTTTATGGGATGTTGGTGCAAATAACGGATTCTATTCAAGATTTGCATCTAATCAGGGAATTAAAACTGTTGCATTTGATATTGATCCAATTGCAGTAGAAAAGAATTATTTAATGGTAAAAAATGAAAAAGAAGAAAATATTTTGCCGCTGATTATGGATTTAACAAATCCTTCCCCTGCAATAGGTTGGAATTTGGAGGAAAGAGAATCTTATATTCAAAGAGGCAATGCTAATACTGTTATGGCACTGGCATTAATTCACCATCTTGCAATATCGAATAATCTCCCGTTTTCTTATATTGCAAAATTCTTCTCAGGTATTTGTAAAAACTTGATAATTGAGTTTGTTCCGAAAGAAGATTCTCAAGTGCAAAAACTTCTTTCAACAAGAGAAGATATTTTCCCGAATTATGATATTGAACATTTTGAACTGGAATTTTCAAAATATTTTAGTGTCGTAAGAAAAGAAAATATTAATGGTTCTGCAAGAACATTGTTTTTATTTAAAATTTTATAATATATTTATATTTAAAAAACCGTTTATGCTAAAATTAC
>CALYTW010000083.1 GCA_945487905.1 uncultured cyanobacterium | reverse complement strand
ATTATAAATATGGACAATTTGAGAGAAAAACTGAAAAGCTGTAAAGAAGAAGACTTTTTAAATAAGAAAGTCAATCTTCATATACATACTGCATGTTCTGACGGAGAGGGAAATGCTGAACAAATTTTGGCTTCTGCAAAAGAAAAAGGGTATAATCTAATTTCCATAACCGATCATAATACGGTAGAAGTGCATAAAAAATACAAAGATGATATTTTACTTACCGGTGTAGAGTTTGATTGCTGGTCAGGCTGGGTATTTATACATCTTCTTGCCTACGGTATTGATATTGAAAATCCTGAATTAAAGCCATTTTTTGCAAAAAATAAAAACGGTATTAAACATGCAATAACAAGATTGTTTACATTAAGAAACCTAAAAAAACTTATATTAGCAATACATTCCGCAGGCGGAATTGCGGTTCTTGCACATCCGGCATGCTGTTGGGCGATAAGCTTGGAGAGGCTTATCAAAAATCTTATGAAAATAGGACTTGACGGAGTTGAAGTTTATTATCCGTATCCGAGATTCAGAAGCATAGTTAAATTTCATTCCGCAAAAACCGTTAAAAAGATTGCGGATAAATATCCGGAGTTAATACAAACAGGCGGAGATGATTTTCACGGAAAGATATTTTAGGCGTTAAAGTTCCCTGCGTCCTTCAATAGCACGGGCTAAAGTAACTTCATCTGCGTATTCCAAATCCGCACCGACAGGAAGCCCGAATGCTATTCGTGAAATCTTTATGCCGAAGGGTTTAATCAGTTTGGTTAAGTATAGACTTGTAGCTTCGCCTTCAACAGAGGGAGAAAGCGCAAGAATAACCTCTTGGACTTCTTCATTTGTAAGCCTGCTTAAAAGCTCTTTGATTCTTATATCTTCAGCTCCAATTCCGTCCATAGGAGAAATTAACCCCTGCAAAACGTGATATAAACCTTTGTATTCATTGGTTTTTTCTATTGCTATCAAATCTTTTGTCTCAGATACAACACAAATAACCGAGCGGTTGCGGTTATGTGATGAACAAATTTCGCAAGGGCTTTGGGTTGATATATTGTAGCAGATTTCACAGGTTCGAGAGCCTCTCTTGGCATTCAATATTGCATCAGCGAATTTTTCTACCTCGCTCATCGGCATTTTTAAAATCTGAAAAGCCATCCGCTGTGCCGATTTTGGGCCAACAGACGGAAACTTTTGAAACTGTTCTATTAATGTTGCGATGCTTTTTGGATAAATCATTGGTAATTTAGGAGGGAAGTAAGAACGGATGGATAGATTAGTGGCAGGATGTTTGCAAGCCTATACCATTCTAACCCTCTATACCTCCATACCTCTATATTAACCCCGGAATTGAAACTCCGCCGGTTACGGATTTCATTTTTGTTTCAAGAACCGATTTTGATTTAGCGGTCGCACTGTTCATGGCAGATGTGATTAAATCTTCCAGCATTTCAATATCGTCCTGTGATACCGATGAAGGATTTTCAGAATTAATTGCTTCTGCAGAAATTTTTATTGATTTAAAAATACCTTTGCCGTCGCAAATTACTTTAACCGAGCCGTTGCCTGCTTCTGCCGATACATCGGTATTTGACAATTCTTCTTGTGCCTCGACTAATTTTTTCTGAATATTTTGAGCCTGTTTCATCATATTCATCATATTCATCATAACAGTAATCCTCCTATATACTTATATGTCAAGTTTTTCCATTAATTCATCATCTATATCAAAGTTTGCATAGACATTTTGAACATCATCATGTTCTTCCAGTCTTCCCAATAGTCTCATAATGTTTGTTGCGATTTTTTCATCCGTTACAGGAACGGTGTTTTGTGGAATTCTTGTAAATTCTGCCGTAACGGCTTTAAATCCTTCTTTTTCAAGACCTTCTGCAACAGGCTGTAAATTCGGAATAGAGGTGTAAACCTTGTATTCATCATCTTCTTCCTGAATATCGTCTGCATCAAGATTTATAGCTGCTTCAAACAATTTGTCAAAATCAACCGAATCTGCGTTAAAGGTTATACAGCCTTTTTTATCGAACATCCAGCCTACGCACCCTGTTTCTCCAAGGTTTCCGTTAAATTTTGTGAAATAACTTCTGATATCGCCTGCCGTACGGTTTTTATTATCGGTCATTGCTTCAATAACAACTGCAACTCCTCCTGCAGCATAGCCTTCATAAGTCATTTCTTCGTAGTTTTCGCTATTTCCTGCCCCACAGCCTTTTTCAATGGCACGTTTAATATTGTCATTCGGAAGCCCTGCGGCTTTTGCTTTTTCAATAGCTGTTCTGAGTCTGAAATTTCCGGCAGGATCGCCTCCGCCCAGTTTTGAAGCAACAATAATTTCTCTTGAAAACTTCTGAAATTCAGCTGCCCTTAAAGAATCAGTTTTTGCTTTTTTATGCTTAATAGTAGACCATTTTGAATGTCCGCTCATAATCAAATCCCCTTGTCAAAATTAATTTGTAATTGGCTTTACAATAATACTTTAAAACAGGTTTGGAGTCAATAAAAATATAATAAAATAGCAAAAAAAATTTTTTACGGGTTTTACATTAATTGAAAGTGGCAAAGGGGTAAATGAGCAAAGGGGTAAATGAGCAAAGGGGTAAATGGATTAAAAAATAAATAAATCGGTTGAATTAAATTTTTTACCGTTATAGAATCAGTAAAGTCAATTAACAATTATCATTTAGCTAGTGTGTATATAGTATAAAGAAAGGGGTATGTTTTCTATGAACATTCAAAGTATTTCAGCAAATGATTGCTGCTCGCCAAAGCCGGCATTTAAAGCAAGTTATGTTACTTTATCTCAAAAGAATTTAGGAGAAAAAATTTCAAGAAATGTTGTAGATTCTTTTAATGGAAAAATTCTTCCAGAATTGAAAACTACAATGGCAAAGGAAGCTCAAGGTGTAATTGATGCGGCAGGTGCAGGCAGAGTTATCGGTAAACCTGCTGATTTTCAGAACAATATTAACTTCTTTGCACTCGCTGCCGGTTCAGGCAGCCGTTTCAGAGAATTGGCACAGACAGTAGGAGACTATAACAAAATCAGCTTACCGTTCAAAATTGACGACAAATTAAATCTTCACATGCTCGATTTTGCTATGGCAATGGGAAAATATTTTATCGGCGAAGAAGGTGTTAATACAATTGTTGCATCTCAGCCTTCCGGTTCATTTGGTGACATAGTTGCTCACTATCAAGCCGGAAATCCGATTAAAGATACGGTAGTTTGCTGCGGAGATAATGTTTTCGGAGATAAAGCAGCTGATATGATGAAATTCTTTACAAAAGTTATTAACAATCAGGATAAGCATGTTGCTCTCGTAGGTGTTGCGAGAACTCCTGAAGAAGTGGCAAGGAGATTTGGTGTACTTCAGGTTGAAGGTTCTTTAAACGACGAAGCTCTTAAATTGACAGGCTTTAGCGAAAAACCGCCTCTTGAAGAAGCTCAGTCTATGGCTGTAGACGGCATGAATATTGCAAATACAGGTATGTTCTACATAAGCAAAGAAGCTATGGAAAAACTTATGGAAGAAATTAACAGCGGAGTTAATAACATTAAGAAAAATGATACAGAACCGTATGATTTTGCTAATGCTGTTAAATATGTACACAAAATGCTTCCGGAATGGTTTGGCATTGAATCCTCGGAAGGTGCTGATGTTAAGGTTGTAGACAAATGGGAAGATGTCGGCGAACCGAAGGCTTTGTATCAATTTGCAGAGGATGTTAAAGGCGGTTTATATCTTGGCAACTTTACAAAAAATCTTGCCGATAAAATTCAAGGTGCTTTTGCCGAAAGAATTCATGTTAACGATGCAAAGCCGTATATTGCATTTACGGATTCGGCGAAAGTAAGCGATGAACAAATTGCCAACTCAAAAAATGTTGATGGTGTAAATATTGTGGTATAATTTGTTGGTTGATAAATTCAAACATCAGGCGGTTTTTGTAACCGCCTTTTTTTTGTACATAAGAATATTAATGGTCTTTGCCGCAGCAGTTCTTGTATTTTTTACCGCTTCCGCACGGGCAGGGTTCATTTCTGCCGACTTTTTGCACCGGAGCAGTATTCGTTTCGGTTTTTTTGGCGGAAATTACATCAAAGACATCTGAAAATGCACCGGAGCAATATAACACCGTTGTAGAAGAATATATTGTATTATTAAGGTAATCCGATTTATATTTTTCAATCAATTCTTCATAACTGTAATTTGTTTCCAAAAATTCGTTTATAACTTCCATAAAGTTGTTATGTTCAGAAGATACTCTGTCTATAATTTTGTTTGAAATGGAATCATTTGTTAAAAAGTATTCGATGCATTCCTTTGCGTTTTCAACCGAATCTTTGTTTGCGAAAATTTTTGTAAAAGTTTCGTAGAAAGGAATTACATAAAGCCCCGTCTCATTATCAAAAATTACGGCAACATCATAATTTTCCGAATGTGAAGCAAATCCTCCGATAGAATTTTCAAGAAAGTTTGAATAATTATTATCAAGTTCTTTTATATGGAAAAACCTGTATTCGGCAAAATCAGAAAGCTTATCCGATAAATCAATTTCCTCTCCATCGTTAAATGCACCGATTATTGCGTCTGCGTGTTTATTTGTTGTTAAAATTATATCTTTGCCAAATGTTTTTATAAATTTTTCAGACATATCGGAAATTGCCGATTTGATTTCATTTTCTTTTTCCGGATTGTCAAGATAGAGAAGTCTCGGATTTTGCACAAGTTTCATAACTGCATAACGCATAGCATCTGCTTTTTGGGAATGCGAAAGCACGTTTGAAATCTCGATTACATAATATTCGCCTCTAAATTCAAATATTCTGGCAACAATATACTGCCCTGCGTATACACCTCTGAAATTTGACATTTTTGTAAGCGAAAGTACGGTGTATGTTTTTTCGTTAACCATGTTATAAAGTTCAAAACCGTTTTTTAGAATGCGTTTTATTTCAAAAACAGAGGACAGTGATTTTATCAAACCTTCCAATATTTCTTTGTTTTTGCATCCGTTTTCTTTAAATAATTCCAAAACAGACTTACCGTTGATATTTCTTTCAAAAATATAGGGTAAAAATATTTTTTCCATCTGATTTAAGGATATGTTTCTTGCGCCTATTGTAGCAAGGTATTCTTCAAAATCCGACTTAACAGTTTCGTTTGACTGAGTAAATTCGAAAACTTCTTTTAAAATATCGTTAATTTCCACAATTCTTTCTATAACGGTCATAATCACTCTCCCTTTGTATTCTAAGAATACAATAATTGCCGTATTTTATCAATCATACAATGGAGGGATAACGGTATAAAGGTATGGAAGGCCGGAAGTATTGCTATAAACTTTCTATTTTTCCCCCTCTATCCCTCTATCCCTCCATACATCCACATTAACCTTTCACTGCACCGTCGTTTTCGCCGGAAATAAAATACCTCTGCATGGCAAGGAAGAATATTATAATAGGAATCGTTGATATTATTGAACCTGCTGCAATAAATCTCCAGTTTGCGGAAAACATGCCCTGTAGATTATTTATTCCGACGGGAAGTGTGTACATAGAATCTTTTGTCAGCATAATACTCGGCCAAAGGAATTCTCCCCAAGAACCAATAAATGTGAATACTGCCAGTACGGCGAGGGTGGGCTT
>CALYTW010000082.1 GCA_945487905.1 uncultured cyanobacterium | reverse complement strand
CACTTTTAAAAAATAATCATACTAACCGTAAATAATCCATCTACTCGTTAAATAATAGTCTAGTTATACTCAAACTGCGAGTTAAATTATACTGTTCTTTCTTCCCAAACCGAGTGTTAAAATATAACAACTTATTTTGTAAAATCCGATTTTCCTTGTCCTATTTTGTTTTAAGATACAGAGGGGATGGGATTCGAACCCACGGTGGAATTGCTCCCACACAACCTTTCCAAGATTGCACCTTAAACCGCTCGGACACCCCTCTTTGGTTTATACAAAAATTATACCCGAGCCGCTTTTCATTGTAAAGCCCGCTCCGCAATAATATTACTTGTGGTATGTTTCGCCTTTCAATATCTTAAATGCTCGGTATATCTGTTCCACAAGCAAAAGTCTTGCGAATTGATGTAAAAATGTCATCTTTGATATGCTTAGTTTATAATCCGCTCGCTCTGAAACACGTTTTGACAAGCCGCATGAAGAACCTATTACAAAAACCAATTCCCCAACTCCGGACTTATTTACCTCATTAATTTTTTCCGCAAATCCTTCTGAGGATAATTGGTTTCCCATAATTTCCAAGGTTATTACATAAGAATCCGGTTTGATTAAAGATAAAATCTTTTCTCCTTCTTCTTCCAAGGTTCTTGATATTAAATTCGCATCCTTAATCTCGATTGGCTGTAATTCCATAATCTCAATCGGACAGTATGATTTCAGCCTTTTTAAAAATTCGGTTATTCCATCTTTTAAAAAACTTTCCTTAATTTTTCCAAGTGCTATTATTTTTATCTTCATTTCTTATTTTTCAATTTTTTCCACATACAAGCTTGTTGACGGGAAAGCAAAATTAATACCTTCCGCTCTGAATCGGTGGATAATTTCTCTTATTATATTACTCTTGTATTCCAAAAATTCATAATAATTTGTCACATGTGTTTGGGCAAAAAGTCTTACCACAATTGAACTTTCTGCAAGCCTGTCTATAAATGCCTGTCCGCCTTTTACCATTTGGTCGTGATTAACTGCAATATCTTTTAGAATTGCTAATGCTCTGTCAAGCTTCTCATTCGATGTTCCGTATTCTATATCAACAGAAATATCTATTCTTCTCTTATTTACCTGAGTAATATTTGTTATTTCTTCGTTTGCGAGAAGATTATTCGGAATATTTACCGGAAACCCATTCAAGGTTCTTATTGTTGTTGAACGAAGATTTATTTTTTCAACAGTTCCTTCATAGCCATTAAACGAAATATACTCGCCAATCTTATAAACTTTATCCGCTAGCAGGCCGATTGAGCCGAAAATATTTCCGATTGCTTCTTTTGCTGCAAAACCGACTGCCAAACCCGTTATTCCGAATCCAGCAATAAGTGACGAAACATTGTATCCAAAGCTTTGCAAAAATCCGGCTAATAGCATAAATACAACAATTGATTTTATTATCTTTGATAAAACCGGCATAAGATTTAATAATGGCGAATCTGAATTCTTTTGTCTCAGTTTTGATTCAAGTTTATGTGTAAAAATATCTAAACCTTTACAAAAAGCATAGATTATTCCCAAATTTATAATTACACCGACAATGAACGGATAATGTTTTATAAAAAACTTTCCTATTTCTTCAAAAATTTTTAGAATTATAGTGGCATCCATTTTTACTTTCTTAAATTCCTTAATGCATTCAATTCATCCTGAAAAGGAGAAATCTTCGTTAATTTATCCATAATAACAGGCATTTTTTCTATTACATAATCAATATCTTTTTCTTTTGTAAATCTCGAAAGAGAAAATCTTATGGAACCATGCAAAGCCGTAAACGGTATTCCCATTGCCCTTAAAACATGGCTCGGTTCAAGAGAACCTGACGTGCATGCACTCCCTGAGCTTGCACAAATTCCGTAATCGCTCAAATGCAGAAGTATCAATTCTCCTTCAACATATTCAAAACCGATATTTGTGGTATTCGGGACTCGATTTATCAATGAAGAATTTAATCTTGCATTAAATACATTTTTCAAAATCCCTTGTTCCAATTTATCCCGTAATCGTTTAACCTCTGAAGCTTCGTAGCTTAAAGAATCTTTTGCAAGTTCAGCGGCTTTTCCCATTCCTGCGATATACGGAACATTTTCTGTTCCGGCTCTCATTCCTCTTTCCTGATGTCCTCCGTTAATAAGCGGTGTTAGCCGGCATTTTTTGTTTACATACAATCCACCGACACCTTTGGGAGCATGAAATTTATGTCCGGAAACACCAACCATATCGATTTGAGTATCTCTTACAACAATTGGAATTTTACCGGCCGCCTGAACTCCGTCAACAAAAAAGACCGTGTCGGGAGATTTGGATTTTACAATCTCGGCAATTTCTTCAACCGGATTGATAACACCTATTTCGTTATTTGCCCACATTACGGAAACAAGAGCTGTGTCTTTTGTAACTTTTTCCTTCAGTTCATCAACATCCAACTGCCCTTCCGAATTAACGGAAATATAATCAACCTTATACCCTTCTTTTTCAAAAACTTTATATGTATTTAAAACACAAGGATGCTCAATTTTGGTTGTTATAATATGTCTTTTCGATTTATTACAATTCAAAGCACCTTTAATAGCCATGTTTGCTGATTCCGAACCGCAAGAGGTAAAGAAAATTTCTTTTACATCTTCTGCGCCATAAAAATCTCTTAACTGTTCTCTTGCAATTTTTAAAGCTTCAGCAGGTTTTTTGGCAAAATCATACATACTTGAAGGATTTGCGTATTCAGTTTCCAAATAAGGAAGCATTACCTGCAAAACTTCTTTATCCACTTGTGTTGTAGCATTATTGTCTAAATATATCATCTTAATTTGCCTTATTTATATGTTTTCTATCTTATACCCATAAAAATATTTTATTGCTTTAATTTTTGCCGTGTCAGATTTTATTAAATTACAAAATACGATTACCATGCACCTCACAATAATCAAACTTGTTCTACTGTAATATTTGAATCAACTTTTGTCTTTAAAATCGACTCAACAAAAGTTTTTAGTGTCATAGAGGCATTTTTGCAGGATGAGCAAACTCCTATGAGTTTAACTTTTACAATATCGCCTTCAATATCTACAAGTTCAATATCTCCGCCGTCTTTTTGAAGCTGAGGGGAAATTTCCTGCTCAATAACCTTACCTATTTTTAAGATTTTTTGTGTCGGTGTGAGTTTGGATTCATTTTCTTGTTTTTTGTAATAAGTATTCAAAATGTCCTGTATTGCGCCTTTGCACCTTCCGCATGCACCACCGGCTTTTGTATAATTTGTAACTTCTTCAACGGTTTTCAATCCGTTAATTTTTATGGCCTCCCATATTTGATTTTCGGTTACATTAAAACAAGTACAAACAACTTTGTCTGATGAAGATTTTGCAAATCCGATTTCAACATCTTTTCCGTAATATTTTTTCAAAGCATCTTCCAGTGCTTCCTGACCCATTACAGAGCAGTGCATTTTTTCCTGCGGAAGTCCGCCCAATTCATCTGCAATATCTTTGTTTGTAATTTGTCTTACTTCATCTAATGTTTTTCCTATAATCATTTCGGTTAAAATGCTTGATGATGCTACTGCGGAACCGCATCCGAAGGTTAAAAATTTTGCATCCTTAATCTTCTCTCCGTCAAGCTTTATATATAATTTTAGAGAATCTCCGCAAGCTAAAGAACCGGCTTCTCCTATTAAATCAGCATCATCAATTTTTCCTACATTTCTTGGATTTCTGTAATGATCCAGAACTTTTTCAGAATATTCCCACATAGTGTTTCCCTCTTAATATATTGATTTTATATAAATTTTAGAACAAACAGAGAAATTTTTAAAGGGGGGGGGAAAAATATAGGAGAGAAAAAAATATATTTTATGAATAGAGGTTTGGTAAATGCAGGGGGACAGAGATATTTCTTCCATTATCTTTCGCTTTGTAGTAATATCTAATTATGGTCAAAGGCAAGTACAAAGTTGGTGTAATAATACCTGTTTATAACGTAGAGCTTTATTTGGAAAGCTGTTTGAATTCAGTTATAAATCAAACTCTTGATGGAGTTCAGATAATTTGTATAAATGACGGTTCAAAAGATAAATCTGCGGAAATACTTGAAAAATACCGAACCTATGAGAATGTAGAAATCGTGGATATAGAAAATTCCGGGGCTTCAAAGGCTCGTAATGTCGGTCTTAGCAAAGTAAATGCGGATTATATATCATTTGTTGATTCTGATGATACAATTCCGAATGATTATCTTGAATCTTTATACTACCATGCTAAGGAATCGAATGTGGATATTATAATGACAGGATTTAATTTTTTGAGAAACAGTTCGATACAACCGTATACGAGTTATGCTTCCGGAGTATATGAATCTTTCGTTGATAAATGTTCTCAAATACTGAATGGTGCAATTTGGGATAAAATGTTCAAAGCCTCTCTTATAAAAGAGCATAATTTAAGTTTTGTTGAAGGAAGAATGTGGGAAGACAATCTTTTTATTCTTCAAGCACTTTATTTTTCTAATGCAATGAAAATAGTAAACAAGCCCAGATATAATTACCGCTTAAATCCAAATTCTGTTACGAACAGCCCTGAATTAAGAGCAAAACGGGTTATGGATTCAAGATTTATATATGACAAGACTATGGAATTTGCACGAGAACAAAATATGACGTCTGATGAAGTACAAGCAGTAGATTTATTTTTGAGAAATAAGGCAATGCCGGGGTATATAAATTAAGGCGGGAAAAGGAGAAAAGAGTTGAGACTAAACTATTTTGAAATACATTTAACCGATCATTGCAATTTGAATTGTCAAAGTTGCGATAATTTTTCATCAATTTCGGAGGAATTTTACCTTGATGAAGCTTCTTTTGATAGTGATTTTGAACGCTTAAGCCTTCTTGCAAAAGACAGAATTGGTATGCTAAGGATGTTGGGAGGAGAACCATTGCTTCATCCGAATATAGTTTATTTTCTTAAAACAGCAAGAAAATATTTCCAAAGTGCTGAAATCCGTCTTACGACAAACGGAATAAAATTAAGTACTATGCCTGCGGAATTTTGGCTTGCGTGTATGGCAAATAATATTACAATAGAAATAACTTTTTATCCGATAAATATTAACATAGAAAAAATAAATCAAATTGCTCAAGGTTATAATGTCAGGGTAATTCCGTTTAATAATACGCCTGTAGCTGAAAAATTATCACACAGAAATCCCGTTAATGATAAAAAAGATCAGGATATTGTATCAAATTTCAGAAAATGTTATCAAGTAGGAAGGTGTATGTCTTTGAAAGCAGGTAAGATATACCCTTGTACCTGTATTCCGAACATTTGCCATTTCAATAAGTTCTTTAATAAAAATCTTGAAGTGACAGAAAAAGACTGCATAGATATTTATAAGGTAAATGACGTTTCCGAAATAGAAAGCTTTTTAAATAATCCGGTTCCGTTCTGTGCTTATTGCAATGTTTCAAGAAGAACGGGCGGTAAAAAATGGGCTGTAACCCAAAAAGATATTTTTGAATGGTTTGACGAAAATTAATAAATTTTGCGTAAAATTATTTTTTATGGGTTTTATAATCCATGAAAATGGAGAAAATCGTATGAAAATCAATTCAACCAACCGCACAACAAACTTTAGAATCCTTGAAGGAAATAACATTCCGGCACTTAAAGTCGTAATTCTAAAGGCGGGTTTTTAAAAGTGAAAGCAGCTCCTTTAATCATTATTAATGCTATTTTCATAATAATCTTCTCTGCTGATTATAAGATTAATATTATAAAACAAAAAAAACCCTGTCTGAAGACCGGGTTTGGAATCTTGTTTTATAATTCCTCATG
>CALYTW010000081.1 GCA_945487905.1 uncultured cyanobacterium | reverse complement strand
ATAGAGACAATGGGCTGTCAGATGAATAAATCTGATGCCGAGCGTATGTACGGCATGCTGGAGTACTTGGGTTATACAAAAACTGATGAGCCTAAACAGGCGGATATGTTTATTGTAAATACATGTTCAATCAGAAAATTATCCGAGGATAAAGCTTACAGCCAGATTGGAGTGTGGGGAAAACTTAAAAAAGATAAACCTGATATCAAGATAGTATTTGCAGGATGCGTGGCTCAACAGGGCGGAAAAGAAGTCCTAAAAAGAGCGCCGTATGTGGATTTGGTACTTGGAACTCAAAGATTGTATGAGCTTCCAAATTTGGTAAAAAGAATTGAGGCAGGAGAAAAAATTGTATCCTGTGATGAAACTCCTTATGAAGAATCCGATATTAAGATTAATCGTGTAAAAAGTGTTAATGCGTGGATTCCGATTATGGAAGGATGCAACAACTTTTGCACATATTGTATTGTACCTTACACAAGAGGGAGAGAACGTTCAAGAAAGCCTGAATTGATTATAGCAGAGGCAAAAAAAGCTCTAAGCGAAGGGTTTAAAGAAATTACCCTGCTCGGTCAAAATGTGGACAGTTACGGCAAAGACTTAGAACCGCACCAAAATCTTTCTTGGCTCTTAAGAGAGTTAAACAAACTTGAAGGTAAGTTCAGGATTCGTTTTGTTACCAATTATCCTACTGATATTACGGAAGAACTTATTGATACGGTAATTGAATTGGATAAGGTCTGCGAATATTTCCATATCCCTATGCAATCAGGTGACGATACCGTTTTAAAAAAGATGAATCGCAGATATGATTATGCAACTTATAAAAAAATCTGTGACCATTTGCGCTCAAGAGTAAAAGACGTAACAATCACAAGCGACTTTATTGCAGGATTTCCGGGCGAAACGGATGAGCAGTTTGAAAATACTCTAAAAGCAATGAGCGAGCTTGAATTGGATTACTCAAATACAGCGGCTTATTCTCCGAGAGAAAAAACGGTTGCTGCAAAGTGGACAGATTTATATATTCCTGAAAATATTAAAACCGAACGTCTTGCAAGACTTAACGAACACAATAGAGAATGTTGTTTGGCTTCCAACAAAAAATACGTCGGACGTGAAATGGAGGTTTTAGTCGAGAATTTCGAAGGGGTAAATAAAAGGGGGATAAGTGTTATTACAGGTCGGACGAGAAATAACAAAATAGTCCATATTCCTTATGATAAAGATATTACAGGCGAATTTATAAATGTAAAAATTACTCGTGCAAGAACATGGTATCTTAACGGTGAGATGATATAAAACAATGAAGAATATCAGACAATCAAACATAAATATACATAAAGATGCGTGGGTAGAAATTAATCTGGAAAATCTTGCTCACAATATTCGTGAAATAAGAAAAATTATTCCTAAAAACAAAAAATTTTTGGGCATAGTGAAAGCTGATGCGTACGGGCATGGCGCTCAGATGATAGCAAAAACCATGCTTGCGTCAGGAGTTGACTGGTTTGGAGTTTCTTCTATTGACGAGGGTTTGGATTTAAGAGAAATTAAGATATCAGCCCCGATTCTCGTGGTGGGTGCAGTTCCTGTGTGGGCGGTGGAAGCAGCAGCACAGAATGATATTTCAATATCAATATTTAACGATGAACATTTAAGAGCCTGCAAGGATGTTTATGAAAGAACAGGGCTTCGACCTAAGGTTCACGTTAAGCTTGATACAGGCATGAATAGAATTGGAGTTCGTTCCGAGAGCGGAGTGGAATTTATTGAAAAAGTCAGTATGGCTGATTATTTACGGTTTGAAGGAATATTTACTCATCTTGCTGCGGCGGAAGAAAAAGACTCTGCTGTGGCGCAGATTAAACGTTGGGAGGATGTAATTTCTAAGATTAATACGGACGGACTTATTCTTCATATTCAAAATACAGCTGCAACATTTGCATACGATATCCCTTCAAATATGGTAAGGGTCGGAATTTCACTTTATGGCTTGTATCCTGACCTGCCATACGGGGTTCAAAATCTTCCGAAATTAAAACAGGTAATGTCTTTAAAAGGCAGAATTACAAATATTCACTCGGTATACCCAAATGAAGGGGTAAGCTATGCACACACATTTGTTGCTTATGAGCCGACGAGAGTTGCAACTATTCCGATAGGATATGCTGACGGTGTGGACAGAAAATTGTCAAATAAAATTCAAGGTAAGGTTAATGATAAGTATATTAGGCAAATCGGTAATATTACGATGGATCAAATGATGTTTGATTTGGGAGGTAACGAGGCGCAAATAGGCGACGTAATTACTTTATTAGATGAAAAAGATTTATCCATAGACAGCTGGGCTGAAATATTAGGCACAATAAATTACGAACTTACTTGCCGTTTAAAAGTCCGTTTGCCAAGGGTTTATACCAGATAGGCGGGTAAATTTAATTGGCTGGCAGGTAGTAAGACCAAATCACTTTATTGCAAGGGGTAGCAAATGTATTTACCCCCCACGTTCGCTCATGAATCTCTTCAATGCTTCTTGAGAAATTTCAGCGGTGTCTTCTAAAATAGAACCAACAACAGCTTCGGACTGCTGAGCCATTTTTATTAATTTTACCGCATATTGGGCTTCTACACCCATTTCTTCTTCGGTTTCTTCGGCTTTTTCACTGCTCTTTGCGGAAAATATATCAGCAATATTCGAAGCACATCCGCCGATTGAACTTATATCCATAAACACCTCTCTTTTGGGCAAAACCGTATATATTCATTATAACTCGTTTTTTTAACGTTTCAATATGCATTGTAATCTGAAAAGTAAAAAATATGCTTGTCACAAAGCTTAAAATAGTGGTAAAATATTAACGGTGGAGAGATGGATTTTACAAAATTATCGAATATCTTAAAAAATAACGATATTGTCCTTGCAATAGGCTTGGTTGTAATTGTCTGTATGATGGTTATACCGCTTCCTGCACCATTGCTGGATATTCTTTTAACTATCAATATCTCTCTTGCCGTTGTAATTTTGCTCGTATGTTTGTATACGCAAGAACCTTTGGATTATTCGTCTTTTCCTACGGTGCTTTTGATTGCAACTCTTTTTCGTCTTGGCCTGAACGTAAGCTCCACCAGATTAATTTTACTCCAAGGTCAGGCTGGAAATGTAATCAGCTCTTTCGGTCAATTTGTTGTCGGAGGTAATTACGTTGTTGGTGCTGTAATATTCTGTATTCTGGTTTTAATCAACTTTATGGTTATTACAGGCGGTGCAACTCGTGTTGCAGAAGTATCTGCACGTTTTACATTGGATAAAATGCCCGGTAAACAGTTAAGTATTGATGCTGATTTGAATTCGGGACTTATTGATGAAGAACAGGCAAAGGAAAGACGTAGAAAACTTGAACGAGAAACAGACTTTTACGGCACAATGGATGGTGCTTCAAAATTCGTAAAAGGCGATGCTACCGCAGGTATTGTTATTACAATAATTAACATTGTCGGCGGTTTGGTTATCGGTATTATTCAGCAAGGCAGGGCTTTGCAGGATGCTCTGAGTACATATACCATCTTAACCGTAGGCGACGGTTTGGTTTCTCAAATTCCGGCATTATTGATATCTACGGCTACAGGTTTAATCGTATCACGTGCAACAGGCAAAGATGAATCACTTTCCACCGATATTAAAAATGAAATGTTTTCCGATCCCAGAGTTTTAGGTGTAGTTTCAGGTTTACTCGGTGTTATGGGTATAATTCCGGGCATGCCTACGGCACCATTCCTCTTAATTGCGGCATTAGCCGGTGGTCTTGCATTTATGAAAACTAAAGAAAAAACAGAAGTTGCTCGGACAGAAGAAGCTAAAAAAGTTGAGGAGGAAAAACAAGAAAAACTCGGTAAGAAAGAAAAACGTGCAAAGGCCACAAAAGAAAGTGTTATGGAGCTTCTTAATATTGACACAATTGAAATTGAAGTCGGATACCGATTGGTTCAGCTTTTGAATGTCGAAATGGGCGGAGATTTGCTTGAACGCATTGCACAAATAAGGCGTCAAACAGCTTTGGATTTGGGCATTGTTCTTCCTTCAATCAGGGTAAGGGACAATTTACAGCTTTCTCCAAATTCATACCAAATCAAGCTAAAAGGAGTTGCTCTTGAATCAGGAGAAGTTTATCCCGAAAGATATCTTGCGATGACAGCAGGAGATCCTGTTGGCAATCTTACAGTTAATGGTATTCACGCAATTGAACCTGCTTTCGGACTTCCTGCCATTTGGATTGAACCGAAAGACAAAGATTTTGCCGAAATGTCAGGATATACGGTTGTTTCGGCTTCTGCCGTAATTTCTACACATATAACAGAAGTTATTAAAAAATGTGCTTATGAAATCGTATCACGTTATGATATTCAACAACTTATTGATAACCTTAAAAAGGAAATTTCTGAAGATTATGTCAACGATATAATGAAAGATATTACAATCGGAGATGTTCAAATTGTTGTACAGAATCTTTTGAAAGAAAATGTAGCGATAAGGGATTTGAAGACGATTCTGGAAACAATAAGCTTGCAGGCAAAAATCAACAAGAATCCTACCTATTTGACAGAATGTGTAAGGCAGGCTTTATCAAGAAATATTTGCAAACAAAATCTTGCTGATACGGGCGATCTTTATGTAGTAACGCTTTCTCCAGATATAGAAAATACTATAGCGAAAGGGGCAAGCCCTGATGGAACAAGCGTTACGCTTGATCCGAGCTTTACAAGGAATTTGTTTGACAAGATGAACATAGAGCTTGAAAAAGCAATAACGGCAACAAATAACCAGCCAGTTATTTTGTGTTCATCTCCTATAAGAATGCTTTTCAGAAAACTTGTTGAGAGAACTTATCCTCAAATAGCAATTATGTCGTATAATGAAATTAGTCCGAATGTAAAAGTAAAATCAGTAGGTGTAGTTAAGGTATAATAAAGGTATTAAGAAAGGGCTTGTATGAGAGAATTAATAAAAAAAGACCAGCTGGTTACAATTGTTCCGCAAGAGTTTAAGAGTGCAAACAAGGGTAAAGTTCTTGATGTTTCGCAAGACGGTTTCAGAATGGAATTAAAATATAAGCCGGAAGGTCTTATTCAGAACCATATCTGCGATTTTTATTCAATTACGGATAACGGATATTTGTATTTTGAATCATACATTCAATCATTGGAAAACAATGTTGTGTCAATAGCAAATCCTGTCAAACACAGATTTTTGCAGAGACGTAGATTTACACGTGTCAGATTTATTGAACCGATTGAGCTTGTATTAGAAGGTGTAGTTCATAAAGCTCGTACGCTTGATATCTCTGCGGGCGGTATGAAAATTCAAACAGAAGAAAATCTTAATATCGAAAACGACTACAGTGTAGTTATAAAGCTGAGTGCAGAGCAGGAAATCAAGTGTAAATACAGATTTATAAGAGTTGAACGTGGCGACAACGGTTTGTATACAATATCAGGAAGATTTACACAGCTCTCTAATATCGATAAGATGATGATTGTTCAGTATTGTATGCAAAAAGAAATGGAGAATCAAAACAAATAATGGATTATGCGACCAGTCTCAGAAACCTTTTTATAGTTGTAACACTTCTTGTAATAGGTACAATATGCTTTATCAAAATAGGCATGGTGGATTTGCACGCAATAATTTCAACAGGTGCTGTAACGATTCCTGCGATGGTTGTTATGGGATTTTTGGGGCAAAAAATAGGGGAAATTGTTGATAATCCTAAAAACAGAGATGATGCTGATTACAAGTTGGCTGTTTTAAGTGCTTTAAAAAAAATGGACAAATCCATGACCCTACAGGATTTGAATGACAAGTTAACGAAAACGGTTGCAGAACCTGATGCACCGGATTCGGATATAGAAGATTTGGATATATAAAATTGTTTTGGAGGAATAAATGAAAGAAGGATATTTTCCGCAGGAAATAGAAAAACGCTGGCAGAAAAACTGGGAGGATGGCAAATGTTTTCACACTTCGGATAAGAGCGATAAACCGAAGTACTTTGCGTTATCAATGTTCCCTTACC
>CALYTW010000080.1 GCA_945487905.1 uncultured cyanobacterium | reverse complement strand
AAGAAAAGAAAGTAGCTATATTGAAAACATAAAAGATTGCATGCCAAAAGTTATGAGCTATTACAATCGGTTAGCACCGAGTTTGTGTATAAAACTTGTGGTGCAGAATGTTTTTTAATTTTATATTTACCCATACTTAGCCTGCTGAAAGCGAGAATATCTCGTAAATTTCTGCATCCGAAAGCTCTGTAATAATCTTTTCGCCTTCGTATACAGCCAAATCAGCAAGCTCTTTTTTTGTTTTCAGCATTTCATCGATTTTTTCTTCAAAAGTTCCAAGCGTAATCATTCTGTGAACCATTACGTTTTTATCCTGTCCTATACGATATGTACGGTCAGTAGCCTGATCTTCAACCGCTGGATTCCACCAAAGATCGTAGTGAATAACATTTGTTGCACTTGTAAGATTCAGCCCCGTTCCGCCGGCTTTCAGAGAAAGTATCATAACTTTTCGTTCGGGATTATTTTGAAAATCCTCAATTAGGGTCTCTCTCTGAGGTACAGTTAATGAACCGTGAAAGAAGGAAGGTTCTGTATTGCAATCATCAGCGATAATTTTGGTTAAAATATCGCCCATTTCTTTATATTGAGTAAATATTAAAGACTTTTCTCCGTTATCAATAATATTATTTATCAAATCTACGCACTTTTCGGCTTTACCAGACAATTCTTTAGACATATCTCCGTTCTTTAAGAATTGATATGGATGATTGCAAATTTGTTTCAATGCGGTTATAAGCTTGAAGATATTTCCCCTTCTGTTTACACCGGTGAATCCGCTAATTTTTTGCATCATTTCATTGAGAGTGTTTTCATACAAAACAGCTTGAGCCTTTGCAAGATAGCAATAGTCATTCAAAACCATTTTATCCGGCAAATCGGAAATAACCCCTTTATCTGTCTTTAATCTTCTTAAAACAAACGGGGAAACTGAGAGTTTAAGCTTTGATGCTCTGGATTTTTCTTTAAATCTTTCAATCGGAATAGCATAGCTTTTTTGAAATTCTTTTAATGAACCCAAATATCCTTTGTTAATAAAATCAAAAATACTCCACAATTCTGTCAGTCTGTTTTCGACCGGAGTACCTGTCATAGCAATTTTTATATCTGATTTTAAAACTTTTATCGCAATGGTTTGAGCAGTATCCGGGTTTTTGATATTTTGAGCCTCATCAACAATAATCATTCCCCAGAGTTGCTTCTTCATTTCTTCAACATCAATACGCATAATTGCATACGTTGTTAAAATAATATCTTTTGTCAAATCGAGTTTTCTGTCCAAACCGTGGTATGTTGTAACACTGAGCGAAGGTGCAAACATCTGCAGTTCCTTCATCCAATTACCTATCAATGTCGTCGGACAAATTACCAATACTGGATTTTTAAGCTTCTTTTCTTCTTTTAATTTTAAGATAAGACTTATAACTTGAATTGTTTTTCCAAGTCCCATATCATCAGCCATACAACAGCCAAACCCTTTTGAAACATTTGTCCAAAGCCATTTTAAACCTGTTTTCTGATATGGCCTCAGTTCGCCGGTCAATAATTCCGGAGTTGTAACTGAAACAGGTTTTGCAAAGTCCTTTATAACATTTGCATAGGCATCGTCATAATTAAAATCATAATCCTGAAGCTGACCCGACATTGAAGCGTGAATAAGCTCTAATCGAGTCATTTTTTTGTGATTAGCCATCGCTATTTGTTCGTATAATTTTTTGCCTTCTGATTTGTCTACAAGAATATATTTCCCATTATATTGTATCAAGCCGTCATTGCTTTCCTGCAAGAGTTTGTTAAATTCTTCAAGCGAAAGTTTTTCATCTCCGATTGCAACCTCATAAGAGAAGTCAAGAATATCATCAAGTGAAATCGCACCCGTTGAAACGGTATTAAATATATCCATCAAATCATCCGAACGTGAAGCTTTGACGTGAGCATTTATTGAAGCTCTCGGAATTATTATATTTGTTAATTCTTCCGGTAAAATTACTTCTATTTGTGCCTTTTGCAAATAATAAGCAGTCTGAGCAATTATTTTATAAACTTCATTCAAATTAAGCTCGAGAGAAAGTTTTTCTTCATTTTCAAACAAATTTTCAAGTTCAGGCATGTAACGAAGTGCGTAATTCAACTGTTTTTCAACTATTTTTCCTATATCATCTGTTTCCAAATCCCAAATTTTTTCTTCATGGTACAAATCATCTATCAAAATTGATTCGCTCGTTTTTCTGTTTTTAATATGCACCTTGAGTTCAAATTTATCATCACATAATTTATTGACTTTAAAATACGGAATCAAATCATACTTGCCCAAATAAAGTTCATCAAACCACTGTGCAAAGTTTTCGGCATAATCTTTGCCTTTCATAAAGCTTTTTTGTTCAAAATCTTTAACTAAATATAGCCCCGATTTTATATCCTTGAAGCGATACGCCTTGATTCCCAAGAACTTGTATACCAGATAATTTAAGTACTCACGAACAAAGTGTTCAACAAAATCCTTAGGTTTTTCGCCTTTTATAAAAAGATTTTCGGGAATATTTTTCTCAAGCTCATTTATAATTTTTGCAGACTCTTTATTGGAAACAATCGGCTCATAAACGATTCTGAAATATTCTCCACTTACGCCACGTCTTTTTACTGTCGGAATAAAGTACAGCTTTTCGATTAATTTCATTACAAAGTGCGTAAGTTTATTAAAATATGCAAAAGATTGAGTTAATGAAGAAAAGTCAACAATTTCTCCAAATCCGCCAAAATAATCCAAAACCAAATCCAATGGCATTAAGTACCCGATTTTCCCATCCAGCTCACTTGGAGTAAATCGAAACATTGAACCCTTTGATTTCAAATAAAATTGAAAATTGTTAGTCGGAGTAACAAAAAATGATAATTTACCTTTGTCATTTATCAAAAAGAAATCAGTATTCCTAACGGGTGAATTTGGACTTAGAAATATCCCTTCAAACTCATCCTCAACAAGCTGATAAATTAAACTCAGCGTGTAGCGAAAGTCCTTGTTCTTAAATCCGTTTGGATTCTCGGACAAGTTATAAAAGAACTCATCAACATTGTTTTTCTTTAAGTTTAAATCAATTTCTAACGGTTTTGTTTCGGTCATTTTTCATTCTCCCCCTCCCCTTGAGTGGAGGGCAGTAGTGGGGTGTTTACCCTCGTACTGATTCATTTCTACTTTAATACCGGCACTTTCAGCATACTTTGTCCGGTCATTTCTTCGGGTTGTTTTATATCCATCAATTGAAGAATGGTAGGAGCAATATCACACAACGCACCACTCTCTCTAAGTTCGATTTCATAAGGAGGGTTGATTATTACAAACGGAACTTCGTTCGTTGTATGTGCGGTATGAGGCTTTCCGGTTTCTACATTAACCATTGTTTCAGCGTTTCCGTGGTCAGCCGTCAAAAGCATTGTAACACCATACTCTTTACACTTATCTGCAATTTTTCCCACACATTCATCAACCACTTTGCAAGCCTTTGCTGCCGCTTCAATTACCCCTGTATGACCTACCATATCGGGGTTAGCAAAGTTTACAAGAATAAAACCGTAGTCTTTATTTTCTATTGCGTTCAAAACATTTTCGCAAACCTCAGGTGCGCTCATTTCAGGCTGCAAGTCATATGTAGCCACCTTTGGAGAAGCAACGAGTTTACGTGTTTCATGAGGTTGTGGTTCATCAATACCACCGTTAAAGAAGAATGTTACGTGTGCATATTTCTCTGTTTCTGCTGTTCTAAATTGGTTAATTCCGTTTTGTTCAAGTACATCGCCTAATATATTCACAGGCTTGAATTTCGGAAAGGCAACCGGAAAATCAAACGAAGCATCATAGCTTGTCATTGTGCAATAATATATATTTTTAAGAACTTTTTTACGCTCAAAACCATCAAAATCAGAGAAATTAATAGCTTTGGTTATTTCTCTTGCCCTGTCTGGTCTGTAGTTAAAGAAAATTATCGAGTCATTATCGTGAATCCTTGATTCTTCTCCGCCAACGGTAATCGGAAGAACAAATTCATCAGTAACACCTTCATCATAAGACTTTTTAACACCTTCTATTGCTGACGAAGCTTTATTTCCTTCTCCAAACAATAGACAATTATAACCTTTTTCAACTCTTTCCCAGCGATTATCTCTGTCCATTATGTAATAACGACCTACTACAGAAGCAATTGGGGGTAAATTATATTTCTTCAATTCATCTTCAACTATTTGCAAATATTCACAAGCACTTGCAGGAGGGGTATCACGACCATCTAAGAATGCGTGTACGTAAACTTTGGTCAAACCTTCTTTTGAAGCCAGTTGAATCAATGCAAGCAAATGATCTAAAGAAGAATGAACCCCGCCTGTTGAAACGAGTCCATATATATGAAGCGACGAATTATTCTTTTTCGCATGATTAATCGCTTCCAAAAATTTTTCATTTTTAAAGAAAGATTCATCTTTGATTGCGTTATTAATCTTAGACAAATCTTGATAAACAATTCTTCCTGCGCCTATATTCAGGTGTCCGACTTCGCTGTTGCCCATCTGCCCTTTCGGAAGTCCGACATATTCTCCATCTGCGTGGATTCTGGTCGAAGCTTCTTCGGCAATTAATTTTGGTACATTAATCGGGTTAGCAAGCTTAGTTGCATCATATTCGCTTTTGCCACTTGAAATACCCCATCCATCCATTATACATAATAAAACTCGTCCGTTCATTATTTTTCTCCTCATATACTGTTTATCTGAAACAGTTTATTACAAACAGGGGCAAATGTCAATGCCGAAGTGAGTTTGAGAGGATTGTATAAAATCCTATTCATTAGACTCTCCTTCAGTGAGAGAAAAAATATGTGGTGTATTTCTCGTCATTCTTAGGCACAAAAATGCCGAAGAATCTCTTTACAACCCGAAAGTATAGAGATCCTTCGAGTAAAAACCCTCAGGATGACAATGCTTAGTCACAGCAATAACAATCAAAAAATCGCCTTATTGAAATAAAATATAAATCAAAATAGGATGTCCAAAAAGCATGAACATCCTATTGTAAGTTGTTGTATTGATGTTTTATGTCAAACCGTTTCAGATTTAAGATTTAGAGTTCATTAGATTCCTTAATTTTTCTCTTAGACTTTTATTTTGCTTTTGCAGTTCCTGCATTCGCAATCTGTCATTATGTGCATCTATTTCAGTTGCCAAGCTGTCATAATATGCTTGAGTTCTCTTATGTTCAGCATGATTTGTATTTCTTACCGATATTGATATGTTACCGTTAAGTTGTTGTTCCATATCGGCAAGTATATCTGCGCTCCTAGCTTGTATTTCTCTTGCTCTAAGTTCATTGGCAACTTCTTTATTGTAAACTTGTTGAAGTCGTTTATGTTCAAAATTTGTACGTTTTTTAGGAACGAATCCCATTTCTAAATATCCGCTTCCGTCAAGCCGTGTTTCTATATCGGCAACTAGTGAATCTGTTTTTGCTTTCATTTCAGCTTGTTTTTTTAGTTTGCTTTCCATATCCAGGAACAACTCTTTCTGTCTTGGAGAACCAAATGCCATAACTTCTTCTCTAAATGCATATAGAGTTTCCAAATCTTTGATTTCCTTAAAATTTAATATTTGGTCAATACCTTTACGCATTTCATTCCGTTCATATTTTCTTGCATAATCGGATAATTTATTTTTAGAAAATTTTGCATCTGCAAGCATTTCGGCTCTTGCTTCGTCTGTTACCGGATTTAGATTAACTGTACGTTGACCATTACAGTGACTTTCTATCTTTTTTACGTAATCTTCAGCATTCTGACGCCATTGTTCTGCTCGTGCTTCACGCTCTTCCAGTGTCAGGTTTTCAGTTTTTTTCTGGTTCTTAGTTTCAGCGGCTTGTTCTTTTACATCATTTCCAGCTCTTTCTTTTGCTGGGTCAGCGGTTTCTGTTGTAACAGATTGTTTATTGTCTTCTGCATTCAGAGTTTTATCCGAGTTCTTAGGTTCTTCCGAGTTATTAGTTTCGTTCTTTTTCGAAGTTTCGTTCTGGTTTTCAGTTTTTTTCTGGTTCTTAGGTTCTTCCGGTTTCTTA
>CALYTW010000079.1 GCA_945487905.1 uncultured cyanobacterium | reverse complement strand
CAGCAAAAAGATTTACTTGAAATAAGTTTTTTACTTGAACTTTCTATTTTTGATAAGCATAATATGTTTATCTATCCTATGAAGGTCTTGGAGGGATACAAAAATCACCTTGAAGGTCATATTACAGATGCAAGAAACTGCTTTCAGGAGGCGATAAATCTTAATCCTACTAAACCTGAGGGTTATGTGCTATTAGCTCAAACTCTTCAATTAATGTCAGGCTACGACAATCCGGAACTCAAAAAAGACGCCGAATCCAATTATAAAATAGCAGAAGATATTTATTTAAAAGAAAATCTGCCTCATAAAGCAGAAGATATGCGAAGACAAATAAAACACTTAAATTCTGCTCTCAGTTTGCGTTAATAAAAATATTCACTATTCTGTTTTTTTCTGCTAAAATATAGCTGAGGGCTATAGAATTGAGAAAAAATATTTACTTATCGTCGATATTATTATTGTGCTTGATTTGTACCAACTCAAGCGTGTCTGCAAAACTTACCAAAGAAGCACATGCTTTATACCAGCAGGCATGCCAGTTTGAATATAAAAATGATTACAATTCGGCAATAAGTACAATTGAGCATGCTCTGAAAATTAACGGCGATGATGCAATGCTTTATACAAAAATAGCCGGTATATATGCCGATACAGGAAGGTATAAAGAGGCTCTCTCCGCATATAAAAAAGCTGTTACACTCCGACCTAATGATGCTTTTATATATATCAGCATGGGAAATATTCTCCAAACAATGGGAGATTACAACAATGCTTATAATGCTTTTAAACAGGCGCAAACTATTTATCCGGAGTATAAATATAATTATCTTAACCTTGCAAATATAGAATATTTCAGAAAAAATTACGACAGTGCCATAGAAAATTATAATAAATTTCTGAACGCTTATCCTGACAATATGGAAGCAGGAGAAAATCTCGCAAATGTCTATACCCTTTCCGGGAAATACGATAAAGCTTGTGAAATATACTCAAATCTTTACAGAAAATTTCCCTCTGCCTTTACGGAATTTGAAAAATACGGAATGGTTTTATACGAAACAAAGCAGTATCAGGCATCGGCAAATGTGCTTGAAAAAGCACTATTGGGGAATGAAGATAGTGAAACAATAAATGCAAAACTCGCTCTTGCATACCAGAATCAAGGCGAAAATGAGAAATCGTTGAAATATTATAATAAAACTTTTCAAATTAATCCTAATCTGACTGCTCTGAGATTTGATTATGCAAATCTGCTCGGAAATATGGGCAAAGGCGAAGATGCAATTGAACAGTACAAATTGTATATAAAAGCTTTTCCTAATGATGCCGATGCATACAGAAATTTGGGAATCGTCTACGAAAAAATGGACAACTCGGATTTGGCAATATTTAATTTAGAAAAATCTTACACAATAGATTCATCAAATACACAAACAAAGAAAGAACTTGCCCTTTGTTATCATACAAAAAAAGATTACCAGAATGCTTTAAAGTACTATAATTTAGCACTCAAAACGGAACCTGATAATATGGAACTCTTGGCAAATAAAGCACTGACTCTGCATGCAATGAATAATTATATGTCTGCAATTGATATTTACAAAGAAATTTTAAATAAACAGTACAACGAAAGAATTGAACAGAATCTTGCAGCCGCCTCAATTGCATACGGTTATGATTTATACGACAAAAAGGATTACGGACAGGCAATATTGTATTTTGAAGATGCTGTAGAGATGAATCCCAAGGAGGCTTCGGCATTTTTTGGATACGCAATGGCTAATGAAAAAATGGGATGTACAGAAGTCGCTGTTGAAAACTACAGAAAAGCGGTATCTCTTGCTCCTGGGAATACAGAGTACCAGAACCGTTTAAACAATCTTCTCGAAAAATCCAATAAACACTCTATGCCGTCAGAAGCACCTGTTTTTGAATCTGCAAACAGCAATGAATCGGAATTAAATATAATTACACCTGTTTTTACGGAAATTGCAAAAAGTGAAGAACCAATGTCTTATGAGAAGCTTGTTGCAAAAGCAGATGAAGCATATCAAAAGCAAGATTACGAAAATGCAATTGATTATTATACTAAAGCAGTTATTTACAATCCGTCAGACAAAAATCTACTGCTGAAAATTGCTAATTTATACAAGCTGACAGGTAATAATTCAAAAGCAATAAGTTTTTATGACAAAATTATTACACTTGATCCGGAAAACTCTGATGCATATTTTAACAAAGGGCTTGTTTATGCAAATCAAAAAGACTATGACAATTGTATAAGCTGTTTTGAAAAAGTAATTCAATTATCACCGGATTATCCTTATGCATATTATTCAATCGGAATGGCTTATGAACAAAAAGGCCTGACGTATAAAGCTCTTGAATACTATTATTTATATTCCGGTCTGGAATCGGATGCAGGTGTTTTAAGCGTTGTCGAACAAAAAATAAAGAAGCTGGAAGCAAAATAGGATGAAAAAATATTATATTTTGACTATTCTTAGCATTCTGTTACTGTTTCCATTGTCTGCCGATGCCTATAAAAAAGGTATTTTGCTGTTTAATTCTCAGCCTGTAACTAAAGAAAACGCTCTTTCCGATAATATGGTATTTTCTGAAGGACAAAGGGTTTATTACCTTTTTATTGCGCCTAAAAAAATGCAAAATAAGTTTATAAGAGTGCAGATATTTAAAATGATTGAATCTGCTCCTTGGGGCGGTAATGAAATTGTAAGAACGAAAGATTTCAGATTAATGAAAGATGAAAGATATTATCATTCGGATTATTTTACTCTCTACGAAACAGGCAGATATGTAATGCAGGTTTTTTCAATTGATGATTTACAGCATCCGCTTGCGGTTGATTTTTTCTATATTAAATAATTTAAAACTGCGTGACATAAATCGTGTTTTCACATAAAATATAATAAGGATAAGTTGATAAAGAGGTTATATGTACGAATTTCCGTTTGAACTTGATGACTTCCAGAAAGAAGCCTGTGAATGTATAAGTAACGGTAAAAGTGTTGTTGTATGTGCACCGACAGGAGCAGGTAAAACCGTAATAGCCGAGCATGCTATTCACATAGCACTTGAAGAAGGTAAAAAGGTCTTTTATACAACACCTTTAAAAGCGTTGTCAAATCAGAAATACAACGATTTTTCAGAAAAATACGGTGCAGATAAAGTCGGACTGCTTACAGGAGATAATTCCTATAACAGAGGGGCTCAGATTGTTGTTATGACAACAGAAGTTTTCAGAAATATGCTTTACGGCACAAATTTCGGTTCTGTTACTGATAATTTAAAAGATGTTCGTTATGTTATTTTAGATGAAGTTCACTATATGAATGACGAACAAAGAGGAACTGTTTGGGAAGAAAGTATAATTTATTGTCCGACAAATGTTCAAATAATAGCTCTTTCTGCCACGGTTGCAAATGCGGACAAATTAACGGAATGGATAAATACAGTTCATTCAAGCACAGAGCTTATTAATACGGATTTCAGGCCTGTACCTCTCAGGTTTTACTATTTTGATTCGTCTCAAAGAGACAGACTTTTACCGTTATTAACTCCGAATGGGAGTTTAAATAAGAAAATAAAACCCGAAAAAAGAGAATTTCACAGAGGAAAGACCGTTCAAAAAAAATATGTGTCAAAAGATGTTGTCAGAAATTTGTATAATCAAAACATGCTACCTGCAATTTATTTTACTTTTTCACGTAAAAAATGCGATGAGCAGATGGAAAAATGTGCAGAGCTGGATTTGATTACGCCGAGTGAGAGAGCGGAAATACAAAGAATCATAGATGACTATATTGCTGAAAATCCATACTTATACAATAACAAACACATAGAATATCTGCTTCAAGGGGTTGCCTCCCACCACGCAGGACTTCTTCCGGGATGGAAAGTCCTTGTAGAAAAACTATTTAAGAAAGGATTGATAAAGGTTGTTTTTGCAACGGAAACGCTCGCGGCAGGAATAAATATGCCTGCCCGTTCGACTGTTATAAGCTCTATAAGCAAGCGAACCGACAGCGGACACAGAACGCTTACTCCGAGTGAATTTTTACAGATGTCAGGCAGAGCCGGAAGAAGGGGAATGGATGAAATAGGCTATGTCGTTATTGTAGGAACAGCTTTTCAATCTCCAGAAGAAGTTGCGGAGCTGGTTTTGAGTGATGCAAATCCTTTAGAAAGCAAATTTTCTCCCAGTTATTCCATGGTTTTAAACCTGCTTCAAAGATTTTCCCTTGAAGAAGCCAAAGAGCTTGTACTAAAAAGTTTTGGGTATTTTTCATCAGGCTCAAGAATTGAACCTCTTATTAAAATAAAAGAATTCAATCAAGAAAAAATTGATGAATGCAACTCTTTTGAATGCTGGTGCAAGAGAACAAATGAGGACTTATTGGAATACAACAAAATTCGTGATTTGTATGTTCAAAACAGAAAAACCCTGAAAGTTATTCAAAAGCAGGAAAAAAAGAAAAATCGTCCGCTTTCTCCTGAAATCATTGAATTTTCCAATAAGACAAAAGAAATGCTCAACAGGATGCATTCGTACGAATGCGATACTTGTAAACTTTTTAAAAAACATATGAAAACAATTGATGTACTATTCAGATACCTGTCAAAACAAAAACAAATGGAGCATGAAATAGAAAAGCAAAAGGATATTTTTTGGAATAAATTTTTGGCTCACAGGGCAGTTTTGCAGGAATACGACTACATAAAAGATGATTATCCTACAGAAGAAGGGGTTACTATTTCTCAAATACGTTCTGAAAATGAACTGTTTTTGGCCAGAGTGATTTTTTCAGGTGTGCTGGAAAATTTAACACCTGCAGAACTTGCGAGTGTTATTTGTGCAATTACTACCGAAGATATCAGGGCTGATATGTTGTCATCTCTGCCTTTCTCAACTAAAGTACGAAAAACATTAAATAAGATTAAAGATATTAAGCGGGATGTTGATAAAAAACAAAAAGACTATGATGTTGAAGATCCGATGTATATAAACGGATTCTACTCTCCGCTTATTGAAATGTGGGTAAACGGAGCGGAATGGGATACCATAATAAGCGATATTGAAATGGGCGAAGGAGATATTGTAAGAAGCTTTAAACGTGTTGTTGACGTTTTAAGGCAATTTTGTACGATACAAAATATACCGGAGGCTCTTGTATTTACTGCAAGAGAGGCGATTGAAAATATTCAGCGAAGTCCGATAGATGTTGATTAGTGTTCAACTTCTTTAAATTTCAAGCGATTAAAATATGATGCAAATTTGTTTTGTTTAGCTTTAGGCGGTTTATATTCGCCGGTAAATGCATGTTCCTCAAGAAAACGATTGCCATCGTAGTATTGTATCGTAGTCGGTTGATTTTTTTCATTAAAGCTCAAGATATAATCTAAGACGGACTGTCCGTTTTCATCTTTTTTGTAGACCTCTACTAAGTATAGTTGTTTACCTCCGCATTTTGTTGTTTCATGCACTAACATATTGCCATCTAAATCCATATACTTTCTGGCTATACATTCGTCTCCGTCATAAAACGTGTTAATACGTTCTTCAACTTTAATGCCATTTTCCTTATCAACAAAATTTCTTGCACTTCTTTTAATTATTTTAGGTTTACTCGTTGTAAGAATATTTCCCTCTGCATCTAACTGTATAAATTTTCTGCCTTTGCCGTTTCTGCCGGTAACTAATACGTAATTTACATTTGTATCATGAACAGTCGTTGTTTTTTTACCGGTCAATCTGTTAGTTACTACTCTTCTATATCGGCTTTCATCTATTCCTTCGTATTCAATTCGAGTCGTGGTAAGTAAACTCTTATGATTTCTGCATAAATTCCCATAGCTATCAACATATTGTTCATATTTTTTGCCGTCTAACTCTACGATTTTGTTAAATTCTTCCGGATTTGCATTATCAACAATCGACGATTCTTCAACTGTTTGAAATTCGACAACAGATTCTTCTAGAGAATCACCGAGTTTTTCATCAGCATCCTTCTTTTCATTCGCTGATTGTTCTATATTCTTTTCTTCTGTCTTTGGTTTTTCATCAACATCCTTCTTTTCATTCGCTGATTGTTCTATATTCTTTTCTTCTGTCTTTGGTTT
>CALYTW010000078.1 GCA_945487905.1 uncultured cyanobacterium | reverse complement strand
ATACCTTCGTTGTTTGAAATAAATATGAATTCGGATAAATCCGGCAAAATATTGTTCGAAAAGTTGAATTCTGTAATAAGTTTTGACGAAGGATTTATTTATTTTTTAAATCCGGACAGCCTACAGTTAAAATATTCGTACAAAACTCACGCAAATTATAAAGTTGACTCAATTTATCCTTTTAAGCAAAGTTATAAAAAACAACTGTTTGATAAATCAGGAGATATTTTAAAACAGGGTAATGAGTTTTTAAAAACAGTTGGTTTGGCAGAATTAAATAAAAAATCTTATATTACAGCTAAAATTGCTATAAAATCAACCGTTTTTGGAGTAATTTTGCTTGCTAAAAAAGAACATAATTACTATACGGAAGAAAATTTATCGGTATTGGAAGCTTCTGCTTCAATACTTTCGTATGTGTTAAAAGATTTGGAATTATCAAATGTTTTTAAAATTCAGCTAAAAGCCTTAAAAGACGGTATAATAGAAAAACAGGAAGCTTATAAAACGATAAAAGAACAAAATAAGAGGATTTTAGAAGCAGATAAGGTCAAAAATGAATTTCTTGCAAATGTTTCGCATGAATTAAGGACTCCATTAAACTCGATTTTAGGCTTTTCTGAAATATTGGATACCCAAATATACGGAAACTTAAACGAAAAACAGACTGAATATGTTAATGACATAAGAGTTTCAGCAACTCATCTTTTGGGAATGATTAACGAAATCCTTGATATGTCAAAAATAGAAGCGAATGCGATGAAAGTAGTAAAAAGCACTTTTTCGATAAGTCGTGCGGTAACAGAGGTTTGTAACATACTTTTACCTCTCGCTAAGAAAAAGAATGTAAAAATTGATGTCGAAATGCATTATGATTTTGATGTTTTTGCCGATTACCAAAAGATTCAGCAGATTTTATATAATCTTGTGAGCAATGCAATTAAATATTCTCCGGAGAATAATCAGGTAGATATTGCGGTTGTGAGAGGAGAAAATAATTTTAAAATAGCAGTTCATGATAACGGAATCGGGATTGATCCCAAGTATCACGGAAAAATATTTGCAAAATTCGTACAGCTGGATAGTGCATATACAAAAAAAGAAAGCTCAACAGGTTTAGGGTTAACCATAACAAAAGAGCTTGTGGAACTTCATAACGGTAAAATTTCGCTTATAAGTGAGGTAAACAACGGCTCTACTTTTATAGTCGAAATCCCTGTTTAATTTTTTTTAATAAGCATTACCGCAGAATTTGCCTCGATGGCCTTATTTTCGCCTACTGCATCAAGTTTTTCTTTAGTTTTTGCCTTGATAGAAATATCAGCAGGATTTATTTCCAGAATATCCGCAAGAATTTCTTTCATTTTTGGAATATAAGGCATCATTTTGGGGTTTTGGGCAATAATATTTGAATCTATATTGCTAATCTTATAACCTTCTTTTTTTACAATTTTATATACATTTTTCAGAAGTATTGTGCTGTCTATATTTTTGTATCTGGGATCAGTATCAGGAAAAAGCGTTCCTATGTCATCAAGAGCTAAAGCACCTAAAAGAGCATCAATAATGGCATGCACAAGAACGTCCGCATCAGAATGTCCCAAAAGTCCTTTTTCGTGTGTAATTCGTACTCCGCCTATAATTAATTCACGACCTTCAACAAGGCGGTGTATGTCATATCCTAATCCGATTCGGTATTGTTGCTCTGGCATAATATTTCCTTTATTTCGAATAATCTCTCAAGTCGGGTCTGTCCGAATCATACCCGCCAAAAAGGTTATTTCTTCTGGTTTTTCCTATATCTATAGTATCAAACAATGATTGATCTGTTTTTTCGCCGGTTTTATATACCGCATTTTTTATCATCTTCGGTTCTTCAGTGACCGTAGAATTAATTTTATTAAGCCTGCTTGCTTCTTCGTACACAGGTTGAGCTTTTACTTCCAGTTTAGCACGCTGTTTTTCCGATTGCTTTTCTGCTCGTTTTATTTTAGCTTCTCTGTGTTTTTCTTTCTGTTTATCAACGAAACTTTGAGTTTGTTCTTTCTTTTGATTATAAATTTTATCGTATTCTCTGCCTAAGTGTCTGTATTTTTTTGTAAATACATTATCGATATTTCCGATGTCATAATCTATAACTTTTGATTCCTTTGCTAGAACATCTTCCGGAAGTATGTTTAATTGTACATTTTGAGCTATTTGCGGGCAAATATATCTTGAATAATCTTTAATTCTGCTTAATTGTTCAGTTTGAGGGGAAGAACCTCTGGTTATAATACGATTTTCTACGGTACTTATTGTTTTATAGTAAGTATCTGACCATAATTTGCTGTTATCTTTTGTGTCGATAAGCACAGCATAAGTGTTTATTTTATATGCGGGGTCGATAACGCTTGCGCCTGCAATATTGAAGAAATCCCACCATGTACGTCTCAAGATGTAATTTTCTGAATCAATTGTCGAAGTTAAAAGAAGTACATATCTGTTATCCGTTTGATTAGCAAGTTTTTTAACGGCATCGTAGTCGATATTATATGTAGTTTTAAATCTTGACGTTAAATTTTTCGCTGAGAGCATAGCCGAGGAATTGCTTTTTAATTTTGTTCGAATTTCACTAACAGGTCGTGTTTTTATATTATCAGTTGTGTTTAAAATTGAGCCTACTTCATCAGCAAAGAATTCTGCAGCCGAATCATAAATGTATGAATCAAGTGATATTGTCTCCGTTACAATATTGTCAGGTAAAATTAACAACTTATAGCTCTCCGCATAAACGCATTGCACAAAGAGCATTACAACCCCAACTAACAGTGTTTTAAATAAATCTCTCACAGACAAGATTATATCATAATTCTTCACAATATGTAAAATAAATTTAATTTATGCTCTTGTCGTCTTGTTAGCAAGGTTTTTATATAATATAATAATTCTAAATGTCAAAATTTGTTAACAAATACACAATAGCATTATTGAGCTTTTATATATTTTGGTTGGGGATTTTGCCGTTAGTATTACAAAATGCGGTTACTATATTGTGCAAAAATTTTTCCCATAATTCGAGATACGAAATAACTGTTATTAAACCGAGAATTAAAACATACCTGTTTCCGGTTATCAAGTTTAGTGCAGATGATTTAAAAATAAAAAACAAAACTTCGGATAATGTTATTGATACAAAAAATATTTCCTGTAAACTGCGTATTTTACCGCTTATTTTGGGAAAGGTGCATTTTAATACTGTTAGTGCAGAAAAAGTGTTTTTATTTGCAGAATTAAAGAAGGGGATGGTGCTTAATAAAAACTTTTTCAGAAATCAGGAAAACTCGCAAATCAGACTTGATTCAATTTCAGTCGGGGGCTTTGAATTAAAATTCATATCGCCTCAAGCGCCAAATCCTATTGCTTACAAGGGGAAAAACTTTAGTTTTAATTGCAAAAACAGATATATCAGTTTAAACATAGAAAGCGATATTACGGTTGAAAAAACTTCCTCTAAAATATTTGCAAATTTGTATTTGCCGAAAAATAACGATATAAGCAAGACACTTTTTAATATAGAAGTTTCCGGCCTCAATATTGAACCGGTAGGAAAATTTTTTAAAAACTTTTTACCTGACGAAATCACAGGTCTGAAAGGTCTTGTAAATATAACAGCCAACAGAGATGAAATTATAACAGAACTTAATCAAACAGCTGTAATAATGCGTAATTCGGATTATTCAATGATATTTCCGAAGAAGATTATTGCAAAGGCTGTGCTTGGTATCAGGCAGAATTTGCTTGTGCTGAATAATCTTGAAATAGATTCCGAAAATCTGCATGTGATAGTTAACGGTAAAATTAAAGATTATTTAGGAAAAACCATGCCGACCGCTGACCTGAAAATTATAGTAAATAAGTCTAAAATAGAAGATTTTATAAAATTACTCCCTCCATTTAAAGTTGAAGAATTTGATTGCTATAAACTTAAAAAGTACAAGTTCTATGGAGATGTTATAGGTAATATTTCAATAAAAGGCAGATTTCCGGAGCCGGATCTAACGGGAAATGTTTTTATAGACAATGGAATATTAATAAAACCGATTCCTGATACGACAAACGGTGCAACAGTTAAACTCACATTTACAGGCAGACATATAAATTATGATGTATTTGTTCCGGCAGGCGGAACGCAAAAGGTATGGGTAAAAGGCGGGCAGGAGCTTTATAATATAAAGTATGCTGATTTAACCGTAAAAAGCACAAAAAATGTTAGTCTGCATTCGGCTCAAGAGGTGGTTAATCCTCTCCATGAAATTCTAAATTTTATTATAGGGCCGGTACCTATTCTTGATATTTACGGAACGGGAAATATTGATATAACGGTTAAGGGAAGCAGAAATAATCCTCATGTTTGGGGAAAAATGAATTTTTATGATACTTCAGCAAATTTTATTAAAATGCCTGACTTGAAGTTAACAAATGCAGATGCGGTGCTTAATTTTAATGATACAAATGCAAGTTTTAAAACATCAAAGGGGCTTGTTAACGGCAAAGATTTTAAAATAAATGGAGTTTGTGATTTAAACGGTAACTTTGATTTTGATACGGAGACAGTTAATCAGCCGACACAAAATTTATATAATGCCGTAAAAACATCCTCTATGATTGATGATATAAAATCAATTATTCCAAGGGTTGACAGTATAAGCGGGCTGACAGATTTAAAGATTAAAATATACGGTGCAGTGAAAAATATTGAAGATTTTGAATTTAATAAAAATGTTTTTGCAAAAGGAAGTATTAAAATAAAAAATAATATTTTTCGTTCAAACGGCATGGAAATAACGAATGTTAATGCGGAAGCTTTCGTTAACGGAACGAGTGTAAATGCTGATATAAAAGCATTGGCCGGAGATTCTCCTTTATCGGTCAATGCAAAACTTAAGAATAAAATTGGAGAATTTGCCGTTATAATTCCACGTTTTAATACAAATATACTTTTAGAACCCGCATACAGAGGCAAGAATTATCTGCCTCCGATTTCTGTAAGAGCCAAATATAACGGTAGTTTGGATAAATTAGAATACGGCAAGCTTAATTTTAATGCGGATATTCTGAAATGTGATAAGTTTGACTTTTTAAAATTCAAATCGGGTAATATTACTTTAGACAATGACAAATTATATATAAAAAATCTCATTGTGGATGTTAACGATGAGAAGAATAATGTCATAGTTAATATGCAGATTTTAAAGCCGTTTTCGAATGAAATTAAGCCAAACGGAAATATAAAACTTGATTTAGCGGATGTAAAAGTTTTAAATCAGCTTTTTGGAGAGAGAATCCTCCCTGAAAAAACAAATAATATTCTAAAAGATTATGAATTTAAAAAAGGTGCTTTAAAAGCAAATCTTTGGTTTAATAAAGGTAAACTGAATACAGATTGCGATTTAACAGGCATTTCGTTTAATTACATACCGAAAGGAATTCCTGTTGATATTTTGAACGGCAGATTGTCAGTAAGAAATAATAATATCAGATTGAGTAAAATAAATGTTCTTGCGGGTAACATGCCTGTACTGGCAGATGGCGAAATAAAGGATATTACAGGAAACAAGTTTTTTGAGATATATATAAATTCGAAACCAAAACAGGATTTTATAGATACATTTATAAATAAAAATAGAATTTATCCGCTTAAAATAAAGGGCGATATTATATATAACGCTGTATTTAATGGTTCTCCAAATGACTATAACATAAATGCAAAAGTTGATATGAGCAAGGATTCTTCTATATATTACTACGGAGCAACCGTAGGCGACTTGGAGAATGCAATAGTTATCAATATGGATTCAAGAGTACAGAATAATAAAAATGTAAAAATTAAAGAATTTTTATATGATAAATTAATTGATTCACAAAACGGAAAACAGACACGTTTAAATATGTTAAAAGTAAAAGGGGGATTGAATTTTCTTAAAGATGACATCGAATTTAAAGATTTAAGCATAAAAACTTCTAATCCCACAGATGCGAAAATATTTAACATAATTTTTGGCAAACCAAATATTAAGCAAGGGCAATTTTCTTCTGATTTAAAAATGAACGGCAGATTGTCAAATCCGAAAATTTTGGGCGATTTTCATATTGTAGAAACAAATATACCGTTTCTTGATACTACAATGAAAAATATTGAGTTTTTATTCAAAGACAAAAAATTAGAAATATATTCAAAGGGCGAAATTTTTGGCAATGATATTGAAGCAAAAGCAATATTGAAAAATAAATTAACAAAACCATACCA
>CALYTW010000077.1 GCA_945487905.1 uncultured cyanobacterium | reverse complement strand
GTCGAAAAATTGTTTTCCTATTTACTTCCAAACTTGTAGTATTAAGTACAATCTGTTTTACATTTACCCCTCGACTTTTTCCGCATCCTCTTTTCTGTGATATTATCTTTGTATAAGGAGGAAATTTTTATGAAAATTTTAGAACAACTTGAAAAATTCCAAATAACAATTTTAGCTGTTATTATAGCAATTGGAGCAATTGCTAGTGCAAAAATCGTAACGTCAGGTTTGGCACACGACGGAATCTCTGTTACGGGTTCTTCTTACGAAATTGTTAAATCCGATTCAGGAAAACTTGTTTTTGATATATCAACGCAAGCAAAAACCAAAGCATCAGCTTACCAGCTTATGAAACAGCAATTGCCTGTCGTAAAAAAATACCTTGAAGAAAAAGGAATAAAAAAGGTTACTGTTAAAAACTACCATGGATATTACACATACAAATATAATCGGTCAACAGGAAATTATACAAACGAAGTCGACTGCTATAAACTGTCTCAGCCGATTGAGGCATCTTCCGATGATGTAAATTTAATTAAAGAAGTATCTCTGGATATACAAAATTTGATTGACAAAGGAATCGATATAAGCGATACAAGAGCGAATTATTTTTACTCAGGACTTTCTGATTTAAAAGTTAGACTTTTGAAATCAGCAACTCTGGATGCAAGAAACAGGGCATCTGCAATGTTAAAGGCTAATAAAAACAGCGTCGGTAAAATACAATCCGTAAAAATGGGAGTATTCCAAATAACCGATATAAATTCAACAGATGTTTCGGACATGGGAATAAATGACACTTCAACGATTGATAAAAAAGTAACGGCGGTTGCTAATGTTGTATTTAAGATAAAATAACTTAATAAGATACAAGGGGGCTGAATTTGTTAACAAATTCAGCCCCCTATCTAAATATACAAAACTACTTAATCAATCCGAAACCGAGAATAAACACGCAAACCACAAATACTGCCGCAACAATTGCCGTAAGTTTATTTAACCCTTTTTCAGCACTTTTTTGAGATGTAAACATCTGGGTTGCATTACCAATCCCCGCAATTCCGTCTCCTTTGGGAGAATGCATAAGTATTAAAACTATTAACAAAAGTGCAGATATAACTTGCACCATCCAAACCAGTGTAATCAAAATTAGTCTCCTTTTTTAATAAAATGTGCCCGTTTAGAATTCAATTTTATAGATTCAAATGTATACAATCTTGCAGGGCGTTTCGAACCGGATTTAGAAAATTCGTTTAATTCTCTTAATCCGTCTGTAGTTATAACTTTTTTTCTGAAATTACGCTTATCGAGTTTCTTTTCCATAATCATTTCATAAGCTTTTTGCATTTCTGTAAGCGTAAATTTTTCGTTTAATAATTGATATGCAACCGGACACATTTCCAAGCGTTCACGGGTGCGTTTTAAAGAATATTGAATAATTTCCTTGTGGTCAAATGCCAGCGGGGGCAAGTTGAATACTTTATGCCAAGCTAAGTCTGTCGTTTGGTTAACATTAACATCTTCGGCACGAACCAATGCAAAATATGCGACAGTAATTACCCTTGAAACAGGATGTCTTAAAGGGTCGCCGAATGTGTATAGTTGTTCAAGGTAAATATTATCAACATCTGTTTTTTCTTTTAACACACGAATAGCAGCTTCATCAAGGTTTTCAGACATTCTCACATATCCGCCGGGAATTGCCCATCTGTCTTTAAACGGTTCGTTGTTACGTTTGACAAGCAAAACCTGCAAAGCATCATTTTTTATAGTTAAAATAACTATGTCGACTGTAATCTCGTGTGTTTTTATTTCATTAAACATAAATTATCCTTATGAAATAATTGTACAATAAACATTTCAAAAAAGAAGCAACATAGTTTGAATTTTGTTACAAATAGAGCAGCGAGTATTTTGTATAGATTTTATACCTTGTTCCATTACCCCGTTATCTCATTATTACTATCAACCCCTGTAATTTTTTTACAAAGTAGAATTAAGTAGGAGTAGTTTGTGTAAGAAAATAAAGAACAAAGGAATTTGGCATAGATATGCGGAGAAATATCGAACAGACTGCCGGATACGATTTATGTGGTAGAGATTTAGGATAGGCTGGAGCGTGTAGGTGCAAAAGAGATTGCAATGTTAATAAAAATAGATGAGAATATAAAGGTTGCATTCAAAGATATAGAGATGCAGAACAATAGTAGCAATTGCGGAATAAAAAATTTTTGTAGTATAATGATTATATGCGGACGTAATTCAGTGGTAGAATGCAACCTTCCCAAGGTTGACGTCGAGGGTTCGAGTCCCTTCGTCCGCTTATTTTTTATTTGTAAAAAAGTAATCAAAAAAGATAGATTTCGGAGTCAATTGCAACATTAAATATAATTTCGTTAATTAAGATAATTTCTTATAGTTTCGAGTTTTGTCGTTCATAAATTTATTCCGAATAATAGTTAAAATGCCCAATTAGAATTAATTTCGGTTATTTTAGAATGCCTGTATGAACAGTGTAAATAATTTAATGACACTAAATCAGGACTGGAATTTTTATGAAACTTGTCCTGATAAAATATTTACGCAGGATTACGGAGATAACTTGGGTGTAAGTGCTAATGACATTGAAATTAACAATCGGGCGATTGCCGAAATGGAACGGAACGCATGTAAAAACGGATTACTCAGTGTAATTAAACTTTTAACGGCAATTCCTCTAAGTGCAAAAAAGATGCGCAAATTGTATAATTTTGTCTCCAATTTTTTCAAACACATCATTTAATGATGTCAAAACCTTCTTACTCATCGGGTGGAACTATTGAAAGTCATTGGGAAAATCTTTTTACAAAAGATAACGGACGTGAATATAACAAAAACTGCTGAATTGTTTGTTCACAGTTTGAATTTGTTATAACTGAAAGGAGTATATTTATGACATTTAATCCGCTAAAAGAAAAAGGACTGCCTTTAGAAAAACAGCTCCGAAATTGGCATCAAATAGTGGCTAAGCCTTATAAGAAACAAAAGGTTGACTGCTATACAAGAACCAGACAGATATTAATGAACGGAATTGAAGTTGAAGGATGGGGATTTAAGCATCAATTCAACAGGTTTATGGCAGAAATAGATTGTGAAGACAGGGCAAATGTTTCACGAATAGGCAGAATAGAAAACCAACAGCAAATGACCTGCAATTGGCTTTGTCCGGAAGATCAATCCGTATTGGAAACTACTCTTGGCTACGAACAGGTGGCAGTAGACTTAACGGCATGGCTTGCTCACAACGAACCGGATAAATATGTTAAAGAAACCTTTGATTTCGGTTTGTTGGAAGATTTTGACCATCTTTACAGATATGCGCAATATGCTTATATGAGAGAAGGCATTGAACCGAATGATATAGTACAGGGGCAAACAGATGTAATCATCGGTCGTCCGACTCAGCACCATCACAATTGCAACGGGTTAAGACTTCGTAAACATTACGATAAAAATACTGCATCTCCGCAGACAAAAGTTAATATTTTAACGGTTTTGTCAGGCGAACAACAAACTCATAATTTTTATGCGGAACACGGTTTTATGTACGGCGATCATGTTTTGAGAGAAACTTATGCCGAAATTAAAGATGTTGAAGAAGAACACGTTACGATGTACGAATCATTGATTGATCCGTCTGAAACAATGTTTGAGAAACTTTTGATTCACGAGTTTACAGAAGTTTGTAATTACTACACATGTTTAGAAGATGAAGTAGATGATGAAATTAAAAAATATTGGGAAATATTTTTAGACATCGAGCTGGGTCATTTACAAACGGTGTCGGAACTGTTTAAAAAATATGAAAAACGTGATCCGGAAGAAGTCATCGGTTCGGAAATAGTCATTCCGTGCCGATTTGAGAGTCAAAAGACATACGTACAAAAAGTTCTTGAAAAAGAAATTAACAAACGTCTTGCTCCGGATGGAGAATACTACAATTCTTATGATGAAATTCCTGACGATTGGGCTAGTTACGGTGTTCAGAAACGGGTGGCAGAGATTTCCGCACCTTCAGAAAATTGTATTAATGTTGTGGAATTTTACCATGACAGAGATATTGTAGAAGCAAATGAACACCTGAAAAACAAAGAAGTTATTCTTTTGGAGAAAGGATTGCAAAAAAGGGAAGTCGCTTATAATACCGTTTATCCTGACAAACTTCAGAAAATGATAAAAAAACATGATTCAAGAAAAGAAGAAAAGGGTAAACTAATATAGATAAAAACAGCCCCTTTTTGGGGCTGTTTTCAGACTTATATAGAAATACTGTTTCTTATGTGTTAAAATACCTGTTGTAAAAGGGGAGTTTTGAATGAGAATTGCCGTTATAGGAACAGGATATGTCGGATTGGTTGCAGGTGCTTGTATAGCAGATATGGGAAATGATGTTATTTGCGTTGATAACAATGAAGCTAAACTCAAACAATTGGAACAAGGCATAATTCCTATATATGAGCCCGGGCTGGAAGAACTTGTAAAATCGAATGTCAGCGAGGGCAGGTTAAAGTTTTCCTCAGATGTTGATAAAGCCGTAAAAGTTTCTCAGGTATGTTTTATAGCAGTTGGAACACCTCAAGATGAAGACGGTTCGGCAGATTTAAAATACGTTTTTGATGTTGCGGTATCCATAGGAAAGGCTATGAACGGGTATAAAGTTATTGTAGATAAATCAACCGTGCCGGTTGGAACGGCGGAAAAAGTTTCTGAAACTATCAAAAAATATACCGATTATCCTTTTGACGTTGTTTCTAATCCGGAATTTTTGAAACAAGGTAATGCTGTTGATGATTTTTTGTCGCCAGACAGAGTAATCATAGGCTCGGATTCGGATAAAGCAACTCTGATAATGCAGGAAATATATGCTCCGTTTTTAAGAACAGCAAACAGAATAATTTTAATGGACGTAAAATCAGCAGAAATGACTAAATATACTGCAAATTCATTTTTGGCTATGAAAATATCGTTTATGAACGAAATTGCGAACTTATGTGAGAAAGTCGGTGCAGATGCAGAAAAAGTCAGAATCGGCATATCAACGGACACAAGAATAGGAAACAGATTTCTTTTTCCCGGAATCGGCTACGGCGGAAGCTGTTTTCCAAAAGATGTTCAAGCCCTTGTCAGGACAGGAAAAGATTTTGACTGCCCGATGAACATAGTATCTGCGGTCAATGATGTAAATAACAGACAGAGAACGCTCTTTTTGAAAAAAATTACCGACAACCTCGGAGAAAATTTAAGCGACAAAACTTTTGCTGTGTGGGGTTTGGCTTTTAAGCCCAAAACAAATGACATGAGAGAAGCCCCGTCTATTACAGTAATAAACGAATTGCTGTTAAAAGGTGCAAAAATTAAAGCTTATGACCCCAAAGCAATGGAAACGGCGAAAATACATTTTGCTGATAGAATTAAATATACGGGAACGGCATATGAAGCTTTGGAAAATGCAGATGCGCTTTTGTTGTTAACGGAATGGAATGAATTTCGCCGTCCTGATTTCGAAAGGATTAAGACCTTGATGAGAGGTAATTACATATTTGACGGCAGAAATCAATATAACCCAGAAAAGCTCAAAGAAAAAGGTTTTGAATATATCTGTATTGGTAGGGGCTAAGTACTGTGGGTGAGGTAAAGATACAAAAAGACCTGTAGTAGATACTACAAGCCAATATATTTAATTTTTGATGGTGGCGGTAAGGATTCTGCCGAGAAAAAGTTGACTAAATGTCAAGTTTTTCGAGAGGGGCGAACCCCACATCACGAAGTGATGGCGGGTTCAATTCCCACAATAAAAAAGCCCCCTATTGAGGACTCTTATTGGCGGCGGTAAGGGGAATTGAACCCCTGTTTGGAGAATGAGAATCTCCCGTCCTAACCACTAGACGATACCGCTATTCTGTTTATGAAAAAATTATATCATAAAATAAATTTACGCAAAGCCTGAAAATTTATACATATTTTTCTATATTGGTTATAATTGAAGATTTCGGCATCAAACCGACCATTCTTTCAGCAGGCTCTCCGTTCTTAAATACAACTAGTGTAGGCAGTCCGCTAACCTGATATTTTTTTGCAACTTCTATGTTTTCATCTGTGTTTATTTTTGTAAACTTAACTTTTTGCATAAGTTCTTGTTCAACTTCTTCCAATATTGGCCCCAATTTTCTGCAAGGTCCGCACCAGTTAGCAAAAAAATCTACTACGGTAATACCGTTGTAATTAACTACTTCTGACTCAAAATTTTCTGTATTAATTTCCTTTACCATAATTACATGCTCCCTTGTATTTTTCCTCTTAC
>CALYTW010000076.1 GCA_945487905.1 uncultured cyanobacterium | reverse complement strand
ACGGAATTTACGGAATTGGCGGAATGCCAGACACAGAGACTGTCGGGAATACCCAAAATTTTATTGTTTTCTATTTGTTTTTCTAATCCATCAATAGGACAGCCTTCTTTATATTTATCGATTTTTTGTATTATATCTTCTATATATTTTTTATAATTGCCAAATTCTGCACCCTGTTCTATTTCCATAGCCTGTGTTGCGGATTCAAATAAATCGACCTGTGACTCGTCATTATATACATATGTGCTGATTTCACCCAGAACATTATTCAATTCATGATATTGCTTTACCGATAATACATCCGAATCAGCAACATTGTTCATATAATTTTTCAAAATATCTGATTTGCCAAACCATTTTATCAGGTCTCTTGCTGCATTAATTTGTGAAACCAATTGAGGAATATTTTCTACACAGGTATTAAACCCATACTGAAACATAGACTCAGACATATATTCAATTTTAGGATATGCGGGATACGCTCCGTATTTATCCAAATTTCTTGCTTTATATTTATCAAATAATTTAGGAAGCTCCAGTAGAGATAAATCATTTTTCATCTCACGATAACTTGAGTCAAAGTTGTAAACCTGCATTACTTTTGGTTTTCTGTACAGCTTGTACTTCGCATATTTTACATAATGTTTTGAAGGCTCTGTTGTTGTATAAAGAGCGTCCGCCCAAACAGCATTTCTTAAAGAATTTTCGCCTTTTTCTTCATATCTTTGAATACTTTGAAGTATTTCATAGCCGGTATATTCTTTTATTCCCAAATCTTTATCGGTAACTTTTGAAAGAACTTCTTTTTCAAATTCTTCGTTTGTCATATTCTGAATTTTTCTGTATGTTCTTACAAAAGATGCATTATCATCAGGATTATAAACTCTGTCGATAAATTCTATCAGATGTTTTAGTTCAGGATTCTTGATATCTGAAGATTTGAAATATATTTTTTCCGGAATCGTGTGTTTTATTGTATCCAACAATTCTTGACGAGCATTTTCATTCGGAATTTTTTGTAATTTAATATTAATATTTTCAATAATACCTTCGAGAGTAGTTTTTAAGCTTCCGTTATATTGCTCATCTCCGATTTCATAAACACCGAAGATTTCATTATACTCTTTGTCGGACAATTCAATTTTGTGTTTATCAAGAACCTCGTCAATCTTCTTTATGTCTTTATCTTCTAAGGCATCGACAAGATATGACACTATGTCCCTATCCTTACCAAAAGAATATTTAAAATCTTTAACCGCACGCTGTCTTTGCAGTTTCCTGAATCTGTCCAAACCTTTTACAGAACTTACCTGAGCAATTTCGGACTCCATATCAGTAATTTTATAGCGTTTCTTTAATGCTGCTTTTTCAAGTTTAACCTTTAACGGATCGTTATCAGGCAAACGATTATAGTCATCTTCATTTTTAATGGCAGTTGACGAATCTTTACTCAATGCTCTTTTCATCAATTCATCAAAATCATCCTCCCAATGAGAAGCCGTATATTTTAAAGACTTTATTTTTGCCTTAATTTGTTCTTCATTCCATCCTTTTACTATATTTTTAATTCCTTTAATTTGATTCATTGACGGTACAAAGATTGAATCGTGTATTGAACCTGCTATACTTTTAGCTTCGTGTGAATCGCCGTCCAATATTATTTCTGTATATTGAGGTAATTTGTATTCACTAGACCAGTTTCTTTTAATCCGCTTATAAATATGATTGTCTACTATCTCCGGATTTGATTCCAAAATCATTTCACCGGTTATTCTGTTGACTAAATTTCCGTTTCTGTATTTATCATTTGTTATATACCCCAGACTTCCACCTCTGTGGTCACTGTAATCTGTTCTTACTAATCCGTTTGAATCAACCCATGTATTTTCATGTTCGCTTGCACCCCAGCTATTATCCTGAAACAGAACATCAACAGTCTTCGTTTCGACTTTGCCTTTAGAAGAAGTTTCTTTTATTTTTACGGGTTCTATATCTGCTATATATTGTGCATGCATACCGGGCTTATCATGGTATACAGAGCTTGTGGTAATTCCTGAGTATGGAGAAGTCTTAATTTCTTCAATAGCTTTTTTAAGATTTGTTGAAACGTAGTGCGGTCTGCCTGTTATATATTCCAAAACTCTGATACTTTGACCTGTATAAAGCCCGCTGCTTCCTTCCTTTGCAACCCACCAGCGTCCCATATCAACACCTACCATACGCTTTAATTCTTCAAGCGGAGATTTAATATATTTCTGCATATAATTCAATTGTTTTTGAATATACCTATAAACAGGATTGATATTGTTTTCTATGGTATCAAGCGCCGCTTTCTCTGTTTTTGAAAATATATAAAGACTTTTGTCTTTAAGCTTGCCCTGTCGGGAATTAAATTCGTCAGTTGAACGATCTTTCTGAATTTTATCCATATGTGTCTGCAATTCTTTTAAGTCTTTTGTTGAAACTATCGTTCCTTCATTTTCCAATTTTTTAAGCGCTACCTCTGCAGGGTCTGCAGAATATAAAATATTCCCGTCCAAATCCCTGATTTCAAGCAAGTTTTTAAACTGATTGATTGCATATTCAATGGCAAATTCGTGTTCTTCAATGTCAGCAAATTTTTCCGCTATTGCATTTGGATTCTCGTTCAAATCCAACTGATTTGCCGCAACGAAATCTATCATAAATTCGTCATTATTCTCTGCCGAAAATTTATGTAAAAAGTCTTTCCACAAATCGTTCACAAAAAGAATTTTTGACGAATTTCCCAAACTGTTATAAGCAGACTCATAAACCTGTTTATTTCCTTTTTTAACCTTCTTTGCCATTGTTTCAAGAATTTCAACAACTTCCTCAGCAGATTTGTTGGTCTTCAGTCTATCGGCAACAAAGATTAGAGTTTCATTATTTCCTTCTTTTATACTTTCTGCGAGAGATTTTAAATAAGAAGAAAACGCATGTTTTTGATTTTTAAACATTATTGATTGGAAAAAGCTGTCAAATTCTTTTGTTGTAAGATTATTAAATTCTTTTTTTACCTGCTGGAGAAGCCTTATCGCATTTTGTTTAGACAGTTTTTCAATATTTGCATTTTCACACAAGCTTTTAATTATCAACTTAGAATCTGCGGAATTTTCTTTAAGTTTTCTTATGTAAGTATTAATAGAATCAAGTATTAATGTTTCCTGTATCGGAATATTTTTATCCAGCATAAGCTGTTTAAGGTTTGAATCATCCTCCAATCCTTTTACGAACTGATATCTGTTGCTTGCTCCAAGCTCATATAGAGTTCTTGCTTTATTTATTTTGTAATTCTTTGTTTTTACAATACCATTGCTACTACCTATTGAATGATAATAATTTACTAAATCACAGATTGAATCCATTGTTTTATCATCAATATCAGCATCCGAATTCTTGCTCAAAATAAAGTTTCTAATCTTATCTTTTTTTACAATATCTTCTTCATTTTCAATGTATTCAAATCCATTCAGATGTTTTATTTTATCCGAATACTTGTATTCAAGATTAATTATCTCTCTTGCTATTTTGGGGGAACCGACTTTTTCGGATAATAAAGCGATAATATCGCTCATAGTTTTTCTGGTAGTTCCTGCATTCAGTCTTTTATCCATGTTTTCCACATGTTTCTTTATCTTTGCTGCTTTGTATTCCTCCATTAATTCAGAAGCCTTCAACAGCGCCTGATAGTATTCCTGAAGAATACTCAAGTCAGAATCTTCAAATTTTGCATTATAAAACGAATCTGCTTTTACATCAAAATTTTCCTTGTCAAACGGACTGTAGTTGTTAAAAGTAATTCCGCTGTACCCTGACATACCTGCGAGATGCATCCATTGTGTTGTAGACGCATCAATTATTCTGTAACCTTTTGCAAGTGCTGCATCAAAATCTATAGGTACTTTTCTGAACAGTGTACGCTTGCCAGTTCCCAGTTTACTCCTGTCATAAACCTTTATATATTCTGAAGCATCAAGCTCTGAAATTATGGAATCAATATAATTAGGTTTATCTTCATAAGCCAGTTTCTTTCTTACAATTGAAATTGCAGCACACATCCCGTGCTGTTTCTGGTTGACAGCTTTTATATTTGGAATTTTATGACCGGGAGTAAATATTGCCATATCGTTGACCATTTCGGCTACCGCAATCGATTTTTTGTCTTTCAGTTGAGGATTAATTTTGTATTTGTCACTCATAAAGTAATTAAGACGGTTTAAGACATATTTTTTATGTGCAAGAGTTGTTTCCGAAGATACTATAAAATAATCTAAATTTCTCTCAAAATCTTTAATTCCTCCCACAGTTTCTTTCTTTATTTGCTCCAAATCAACAGATTTTAGCAAAGTTTCCCGCTCGGCAAGTATTTGTTTTTCATCTTCGCTTAATTGTTTTAGTTTGCTCAATTCCTGAATTTTTTGAGCAAATTCTGTCTTATTTACCAGCGGAGTAATCGCAAGAGCTGCCGCTGCCGCACCCAGAAGCATGCCTACCCAATCATTCTTCGGAGAATCTTCAAGTTTTATATTTGTACTGTAAGTAGTTTTAGCCGCCGTTTTCAAAAGAAATTTAATATTTTTTTCTCCTGAGATTTTTCCGAGTTCCGTTATAGAATTCGTAATGTATCTCTGATTCGGCTCATTAAGCGAATATTTATTATTCTTTGCCAACTGAGATACTGTATTTCTAAGCGTTCTGGTACCGTCAAAATTCACATTTTCCTTCTTATTGGAAAAATTTACACCAAATATTTTCATTAATTACCCCATTACATAATATGTGTTCTTTTATTCAAAAAACGTAAAAAAATATTTTGTTATTATGTTACAAAATCGTTACATTTTTCAAAAACATGGCAATTATTGAATCTGACATGACTTTATATATGTAAGGTTAGTTAATTTAGGGTTAGTTTAGGTATGGTATCTCCGATTTCATTAGCAAATATGGAATATGCACTTTACGGTAACACATCCTGCTTAGGAAGTCTTACAGTTCCGAGCATGGTAAATAATTACTGTACAGTTTCTCCATATGCAAACAGCTTTAATCCGTACTTAATGAATCCTTATATGCCTTCTATGTACAATCCTGCCGTAATGAATCCGCAAGCAATCTCTGCTCAGCAAGCTATTACACAGCAGGCTTCTCAAGGCGATATTGATAAAATAGCAAATTACTACGAAAAAGCATCAGAAAATAGTGAAACATTGATGGGCGCAGCAATAGGCGGTGCAGCATTCGGTTTATTCAACAATCCGAGATTAATCGCTCATCCTTTCAATTCAATTAAATCATTGGGTAAAGTTGAAGAAATGTTCAAAGACATAAAAGTTGCAGGAAAAAATGCACATAAACTTTGGAACAATCCCGAAACACAAGAACTTATGAGAGAAGCATACAGCATGATGCACAAAATCGAATCAAGAAACAATAAAAAACTCGGCTGGGTAAGACAAAGTTACATAAAGAATCCTGAAGATTATAAGGCATTAGAACCATGGATTAAACAATTAAAAGAAGGTATTAATTCAGGCGATGCAAAACAAGTTGAAAATGCAGTTGCTCACTTAAAAGCAGGTTATACAAACAACGGTATTATTTCAAAAGCTATGGGTTCGGTTAAACGCTTCTTAGGTTTTTCAACAAAACCGAACACAGTAAGCGAAGCACTCAAAAATGAAGAAATTGTTAAAGGTGCAAAAGCTGAAATAGCGCAAAAAGTTGGCAAACCTTCATTTATGAAAGCTCTCAAACGTGGAGGCGGTGTTAAAGGCGGTATATTCTTTATGGGTATCGAACTTTTCATGGCTATTCCAAATATCAAAGCAGCATTCTCTAAAGATAATAAAACCGGTTGGAAACAAGTAGGTCAATCAACAGTCAAGGGTGCAGGAAATGCAATTAGTTGGGCTGCCGGCGAAGCTCTCGGTGTATGGGGCGCAACAAAACTCTGTGCAGCAGCAGGTAGTGCAATCGCTCCCGGAGTTGGAACGGTAATCGGCGCTGTAGCCGGTCTTATCAGCGGTTCTATCGCATGCTGGCTCACTGGAAAAGCTACGAATAAGCTCGTCGGTAAAGATGTCGGAGAAAAAGTCAAACTCGAACAAATGAAAAAGTCTCCGGAAGGTCAAGTTCAACTCCTTCAATTAACAGCTCAAAATAAAAATATCCCTGCTGATGTACAGCAATCAATGATGAATGTGGCTAATCAATACGGAATGGTTGCATAGTGTAGTTAAAATACTGAAATTTATATAATAAAATTAACCTTAATTATTAATTTTCCCTTTTGTGATAAAATTTAGCAAAAGGGGTTATTTTTGTATATTTTTTATAGGT
>CALYTW010000075.1 GCA_945487905.1 uncultured cyanobacterium | reverse complement strand
AAATAACTTTATATTGGATTTACCGATATGAAGAATTTTTTAATATATATTTTTATAATATTCACTCTTAATTTTTTATATTCGCCTAAATGTTTTAGTGCCGAAAAAATACAAGTTGCCGAAATTTCAAAAATAGAAAACGACCTGTACGGATTTGACTACATGAATGATGAACTGAAAAATCGTATTGCAAGACTTGAAAAAACGGTTTATGGCAAAGAGTTCTCGGGAGACTTATCAAACAGAATAAAAAAACTTTCCGACGATATTAATGCTGATATGATAGGCTTGGAAATTCCGCCCAGCGAAGATACTTTTCTGGAAAATGAAAATGCCGAAGACGGTACTGTGGATTATCCGGTGGTAAATGAAATTGAACAAAAACTTTTTGGAACAACATATAAAAACAGAGATTTTCATACCAGAATAGTCACGATTGAGCGTAAATTATTCGGAAAAATATACGATGTTGAAGATTATTCAACAAGAATGGACAGAATTAAATCGGCTGTATTGCCTGAATCACTTTTAACAGATAACAACCGCTTTGATTATGACAACAAAAACAATAATTATTTATATTCCGAAGATTTAGGCGGAATTGATTACAATCGTTACGGCAGTATGCCTTACGGTCAAAAAAATTACACAAGACCTTATAAAAATTACGGAGAATACGCAAATACCGCACCTAATTCAGGAAATTTAAATGATGAATTGACACAGCTTGAATATGATACCTTTGGTACGGAATTTTCCGGCGAAGATACCAAACAACGAATTAAACGCTTAAATAGTGCCAACAGAGCTAAAAAGTCCTATAATAAATATGATTCGCAAAAATTCCAACAGCATCTGTCTACTGCCATGGAAATTGGTGCAATGCTACTTATGATACTGGCTATGGTATTGTAGATTTACATAGAAATATTCTGACGGAATTTTGTTAAAAATCCTCCGCCGTTATCAGGATCTATACCAAGTTTTTTTGTAACTTCGTTTGTAATCTGCTGAAATTTAATTGTTGCCATAATAGGTGTAACAGCATCATAATCCCCGTAAACATGTGGATATTCAACATAAACCGGATCTATGCCGCCTTCATAGTGAAAATTGCGGTCAGTTCCTAAAGGCATCATTAAAATCGGATTTTTTACGTGGCGCTTCCTAAAAATTTCTTCTGCATTTTGAAGTGCAATTTTTTCATTATCAAGACCCACAATCTGCAATACAACATCTTCGGGTTTAATTGAAGCAAAAGTTCCGTGAAGAGCTTCGCCCGAAGCATCTGCGATAACTCTTTTACCTGTAGTTTCGGTAAGTTTTAATGCTCCTTCTTTTGCAGAACCAACATTGTTACCCTTTGCATAATAATATATGTTATCAGCCTTTGAAATTATATCTGCAGCTTTTTTTACATCATAATCTCTTTGAAGCATGTATTCTATTGCACTCGGAAGTTTATTAAAATAACCGTGCATATTGTCTATGTCCGTTTTTGAAAGAGTTTCTCTTGTTTGACCAAGATTAAGTCCTATCAACATAAGGCTTAATATTGAGCTTGTAACGGTTTTTGTTGCGGCAACAGCTTTTTCTTCGCCTGCCTCAAGAGAAATGTGTGAATCAACTGCTTTTGCAATTTTTGAATCAGGATTATTAGTAATCGCAAATGTTTTTAAACCGGCTTTTTTTGCCATTTCCAATGTTGCATAAGTATCAGCCGTTCCGCCGGATTGAGATACAAATATTGCTAAATCTTCCTTTGGATTCAAAGGTTTCATATTATCCATCGCTTCGCTTGCACTATGAACAAAAACAGGAATTCCCGTCATTTGTTCCATAAAACCTTGTGCCATTTCTGAAGCATTTTTTGAAGAACCTGATGCAAAAATGTGTATTTTTCTCAAGTTTTTTGCTTCTTCTTTGTTAATATTCAAATTCATATCAATTCTATGCGGTTGTACAAAGTATTTCCTAATAAGTCTGCCTAAAACATCTGGCTGTTCTGCTATTTCCTTTTCAAAACATGTCAACACTTTTCCGGAATTTCCAAACGCAACACTGGTCATGCCTTTGGAATAAATACTTCTTATGTCATTGCTTACGTCTACCCCGGAATTTACCTCATCACAATTTACGCTTTGAAGGTCACAATCTCTTAATCTTAAACTTTTCGGCATTGTGTAAAGTTGAATGGATTGTACTTGCATTGTTTTCTCCTTAATTTATAAATGTTTTTTCTACTTTTGTTGTTTTATTATCCCAAACCGAAAAAATAGGCTTAAAACCTTCTTTTATTTTAAATTTATCATAGACACCAATATTTTTAGCAGGATTTTCACTTGCATAACGAATAAAATTACGGAACGTCATATCTGTATCTTTTATTATTTTACCTGCAATATCGTGTAAAAACCGCATACTTCCTGCAAGAATGTTGTTATCATCTTTTGCGACCCAATTTTCGTCAACGTGAATCACAACATCGTTCATAACAAAATCTTGTTTTATTCCGGCTTGCGGAAGCGCATCTGATATTAAAACAAGCTTGTCTTTTGGTTTTGCCTTCATGATAAGATTCATGGTCTGCGGAATTAAAAGCGACTCATCCGAATTCATTTCGGCAAGAACTTCCGGATTTGCAAGACCTTCATTTGCGATTGTCGGCTCTCTGTGATTAAACTGAGACATTGCATTAAAAAGGTGTGTAACCTGCTTAATTCCGGCATCAATTACCTGTTTTGCACTTGCCAGACTATGTCCTGCAGATACAATGACCCCTTGTTCTTTCAAATACTTTGACAACTTATATTCTTTATCTGTTTCTGGTGCCAGAGTAACAATTTTTACATTTTCCGGCTCAAAACTTTCGTATGTTTCTACAGATGGTTCCAAAAATTTGTACGAAGGATGTATTCCTCGTTTAAGCATATTAATAAACGGTCCTTCCAAATGGATACCGAAAACTTTTGCAGAACCTTCATCAGGATTTTTAATAATATTATTTAACACTCTTATTTGCTTTTTAATTTCTTCAGCCTTATCCGGAAGCATAGTTGCAATTACAGCGCCTGTGCCTTCGTTGGCAAGTTTTTTCAAAAGCATTCTAATATCAGCTTCCGACGAATTATGAAAATTCACTCCGTAACCGCCGTGAATATGTTCATCAAATATTGCCGGTGCAATAGTCTTGTCTTTCAATATTACATAGTTTATTTTTTCTCTTATTTGTTCTTCATCAAACTCATCCGTAGCAATAAGCAGATTATCCTTAAAAAGCAAATCCTGCTTAACTATTTTCCCCGAAGGAGTATAAACATCTCCTCCTATAAAAGCATTATAACCGCTGAGTTTAACATCTTTTAGCAGATTTTGCTTTCCGGAAACATTTTTAATACTTGGAATACTACTTATTTTTGCACCGAAGGTAATATTATTGATTGCCATATACATACACATAACCCATTTTCTTACTTATATTAAAGCATAAGAAGAACTTTTGTCCAGCAATTTTAACCAGCATGAGTTTGCAGAAAAACTCTAGTTTTTCCTGCAAACTCTGGGGAACGGTTTCAAGTCAGACTAGGTGCTATCCCGCACCTAGTCTGACTTTCACACACCTAAGGTCGGATTTGAAAAGTTCAAAAAATTGTCATTTTCGACTTTTTCCGCATCCTCGTATTGTAAACATTTGTAACAATATTTCTTTAAATCCTAAAGTTTTACAAAAAACTGTCGTTATAGAAATTGTAAGAAGAAAAGAAAAAGCAAAAACATTTGTGTATTAGCTGTTGATTAAGAGGTAATGTATGGAACGTGACGAGTATGAAATGCTGATAGAATATTCGGAAATGACAGCCTTTAATTTCGATTCAAAGGAGTACAACGAAGTCAGAAAAGACTTTTTGGAATGTAAAGAAACGGTAAACGGAGTCCAAGGCTTTTTTGAAGGCTTGGTAAGATATTTTACCGCACTAACAGCATCGTAATTAAAAAAAGGGGATATAAGTATATGTCAGAAAAAAAAGATTTTCAGAATAAGTGTTTTTCTCCAAATTGGATAGAAGTTGATTTGGAGGAAGTGACAAGACAACATGTAAAAAGGGAGGAACGCCTAGAAAGCAAACGACGTAAAGACTTAAATACTTTATTAAAAGAACTTGATGAAATCAAGCAAAACATTGAAAAAGTTGCTGAAAAACAGCACAGATTGGCAAATCTTATGGGATTTTATTCCGGAGAGTTTGCACAGTAAATTGTTGAAAGAGGGTGTCTAAAAAGGCATCCTCTTTTTTAATCATTAAATAAAAATGACGTATATCTATTATGTAGTATAATGTCACTATGTGGAAGTTTAGGGTAGTTTTTATATTTATAGCACTGATTTTTGTGGCTGAACCCTGTTTTGCTATTAAAATCGGCTTGCAGACACAAGTCAGCAAAACTTATATCGGAGCATCAACAAAAGCGGAAATTATTGATTGTAAGACCAATAAACTCATTTTCACAATGGAAAAAATGAAGGGATATGAGTTTAAAACATACAGAAATTTGATTGCAATAAAAGTAGACGGAAAATTTTGCAAGATTAACAGCAATAAAATCGTTATTAAACCTGAAACCAACGGATTCGTGAGTGTAAAAAGAAAATGGTACAGAGGACACTTTGAGATGATAAATGACGGTTTAGGATTAACAGTAATCAACGATATTCCGATTGAAAAATATCTTCAGGGAGTAGTACCGTCTGAAATGCCTCCGAGCTGGGAACATGAAGCCCACAAAGCACAGGCAATAGCTGCAAGAAGTTATGCACTGGCCAACCTCGGAAAACGTGGGAAATACGGTTATGATTTAAAAGATACTCCCGAAGATCAGGCATACGGCGGAGCAAGTGCAGAGACAGTCGGAACAAACAATGCCGTTACGGAAACAGAAGGAATTGTTTTGATTTATGACGGAAAAATTATTCCTGCATTTTACTCTGCATCAGCAGGCGGTCAGACTCGTTCTTCGGGACAGGTTTGGACAAAAGAACTTGCTTGGCTTAAATCCGTACCTTCGTATGACGACGGAGTAAAGAAAAACGGGCATGGTGTAGGAATGAGCCAGTACGGGGCAAACAATCTTGCCAAAAAAGGTTATAATGCATATCAGATATTGAAATATTTTTATGCTAATACAAAATGGGCAAAGATTAATTCGGAGTATTATAAATAGGTAAATAAGGCAATAAGGAATTAACAAAATGAAAACGGCACAGATTAACGGCGAAAAAATAGTTATAAAAGAAATTGAAGATATAAAATTAGATGGCAGGAAAGGTGCTGTTGTAAAGGTTTTAGGCTGCGGATTATGCGGTTCGGATATTGTAAAATTCAAGCACAAAATTGCTTCTGACGGCACGGTTTTGGGACATGAAATCGTGGGAATTATAGAAGAAATTAATTCCGAAACCGAATTTATGAAAGGAGATAAAATCGTTTCATCTCATCACATTCCGTGCTTCGAATGCACTTATTGCAGACACGAAAATTACTCTATGTGCAGGCATTTTAAAGAAACCAATATTATCCCCGGCGGATTTAGCGAAAAAATTTACCTCTCGGAAGAACACTTAAAAAATGTTGCACACAAAGTTCCGAAAAACATTACGGATGAAGAAATTTCTTTTTATGAACCGCTCGGGTGCTGTGTCAGGGCAATAAAAAGATGTGATTTAAAGCAAGGAGACAAAATTCTCGTTATCGGACTGGGTTCAATTGGCTTGATTATGGCTGAAGGATTAAAAGCATACGGCTACAAAGTTTTTGGATGTGATTTAATTAATGAAAGAATTGCATTGGCATCTTCACGTGGGATTGAATCGTTTAATTCCTCAAACATAGAAGATTTTAACAGAATTATAAGAGATAAAACAAAAAATTACGGCGTGGATGCAATTTTTATGACTTCCGGAGCCGATAAAGCAATCGATGTTGCCGTAAAGACCGTAAAGCAAGGTGGAAAAATCTTAGTATTTTCAAGCACTCCTTTGAATAAAGGTTACCCAAATAATGAAATATATTATAAAGAATTAACCGTTCTGGGAAGCTATTCCCCTTCTCCAAACGATTTAGAAGACTCTTTTAATTTAATTACCTCTTGCAAAGTAAATGTAAAGTCATTAACAACGACATACCCGATAGAATGCATACAAGAGGCTTTTAACGATACTATATCCAATAAAATTTTTAAAGCTTATATTCAAATGTAAAGTTTTGTAAACCATGCTCTAAAAATTAGCAAAATTTTTCTTGAGGATTGTTAAAGTCATTATCATCGACCAACAATTTAAAGGAGTTTTATCCATATGAAACATTTATCAATCAAACTATCACTTTTATTAATATCGGCGGTATTTGCGTCGATGCAGGTATATGCAG
>CALYTW010000074.1 GCA_945487905.1 uncultured cyanobacterium | reverse complement strand
TCGAAACCGTACCCCGAAGTTTGCGAAGAAAAACGAAGTTTTTCCGCAAACTCATATTGTTACTTCGCATCTTTATCTAATGCTTTTAAAACTTTTTTAAAAGCTTCGTATAGGCTTATGTAAGATGATGTATTTTTCAAATATATATTTCTTAAGCTTTCCCCTTCTGCAAAGTTTTTTGACAAATGGTATTTTGTCTCATATAAATCTTTACTGTCAAGCAATTTATCCACATTCTGATATTTTCCGTTTTCATCCTTTGTACAGCCGTTTTTTTCAAAAGCAGAAGACAATTGCGCACGTATACTTTCCTGAATAGGTTTTAAATTGCTTTCGATTACAAATATTATACGTGCTTCTTCCAGTATTTGACGAACCCTTTCTTTGCTAAGGCAAAATTTATCAGCAATATCATCTAACGAATATCCGCATATATATAGTTTTAAGACTTCACGTTGATATTCACTGAACAAAATTTTATTGTTTATTATATTTAATGCATAGTCATTAAATTCATTTTCATCTATAGTATTAGTTTTATGCTTGGCATAATCAACTTCGTATTCATAAAGATTTTGAACTGTTTTTATATCTCCGTCATCAATATCACTGAGCATTTTATCTTCGTCAGACGGCAGAACCCAATCCATAGAACGTGCTATACTGATTGATATTCTGTCAGCTCTGTTTTTAAAATATTCAAGCTTTTCAAGGAAATTAAGTCTTAGCTTTTGCAGATAATCTTCATACAAATAACCGTTTTTGGTTTCATTTTCCGCATCTTTAACCATGTATTTGTCAAAAACATCAAATGCTCTGAGTCTTGCTTTTTCAGATGAAGTTCTTGCGTACTCTCTTACAGCTTCTGATAATGCCCTTCCGTCTTTGATTGACATGTTATATTTTATTAAAGCCGAACTAAAATTTACACTGTTAATATTATTTATATACATGTATTTCTCCTATATATACCTACATAAACCCTATAACAATAAAATTTGCTAAAGATATATAAATTTTGTAAACGGCTTAAAACCACTGTGTTTATTGAATAACGGCAACAATTGCGTTATTCAATTGTAAAGTTTTGTAACAATATTATTTGATTTAAGCAATTATCAAATTACAAAATACTTTATATATTTAAGAGTACAAAAAGTATAAGGACACGAGTAAAAATGGCACTTCTCTTGGCAATGTATCAAAAAATGAGATTGATTCGTGAAAAGAATCAAGCCACGCTCGATCTGACAAAGTTCAGTTCGAAATACAACCGCGTGTCCAAGAATATTGAACGAGTACAAAAAAGATATACAAGTTTATTTGCTCAGCTTGATTCACAAGCAAAACAAATGCAATCCTATGCAAAGGTAATGTTCCAAAATCAATTCGGCTTAGGAACAAACAACTTTAATTATAACTACACCGGTATGAACAGTTTCGTAAACGGATTGATGCAGAAATGGTTGACTGAAGGATTTGACTACGAAGACAAAGATGGAAAGTCTCAAAACTATAAGATGGGCTCTGATACATTCAGTAAGATGATGGCTGAATATATGCAAAAAGGCTACTTTGAACCTGAATATGAAGGCGAAGGATCTAGTAGGACGCCTAAAAAAGATAGTAATGGCAATATCGTATACGAAGGTGGATATACCCCCGATGATGTCCAATTCTTCAATCAGGCAATGCAGAATGCGAAGATGCAGCAGCAACAAGCGCAGATGGCTTGCAGCAATATGTCTCAGGCATACGATCAAAATGTATCTATCTGGCTCGAGGCAGCGAAAGCACAGTTGGAAGCAGAACAGGATGCAGCACTTGAACCTCTCAACTACGAACAGACAATGTGGGAACTCGAAAAAGAACAAGCAGAACAAAAACTTACAAGAATCAAAGCAGAACTCGAATCTTACACTCAACTCTGCAGCGAAGAATCAAAAGAACAAGCACCGAAGTTCGGTCTCGGCTAATAAAAATAAGAATAATAGGAGTAATAATTATAATAAATCCGCCCAAAAAGGCGGATTTATTTTGCAATAATCATGCACTTCATCTGTTCTTCGGAGAGCTTCCCCATAAAGGGAAGAATAATATGCTTTCTCGATTCCTCGGCTGCCTTGCTACTCAAGCTGTCTGTTCCCATATTTATCACTCTCCCCCCCCCTTTACTTTTAAATATGTTGATACTACAATACAGGTACTCACTATCCTCAAGTGAAAGATTATTGAGCGAGAAGTCATTAATCCCGTTAAATAATCGAAATAGTGAAAGGAAATATAAAATGGCAAACATTAAGTCAGCAAAAAAAAGAGTTCTTATTGCAGAAGCAAACAGACAAAGAAACGTAGCATTCAAAACATCTATCAAAACAGCTATTAAAAAGGCTCTGACTTTAGCAGAAGGTTCTGATGAAGATGCTTTAAATTTGGCGATTTCTAATGTTTACAAGCTTTGTGATAAGGCTGTTTCAAAAGGTATTTTGCATAAAAATACTGCTGCAAGAAAGAAATCAAGACTTGTTCTTGCTATCAAGAAATTGGAAAAGTAATTTTTCGATAACAAAAATTGAAAAGAAGACGGTTTTAAACAATCGTCTTCTTTTTTATATTTTATATGCAATTAATTGACCGCCCTCTATCTCAACAATTTCGTATCTGAAATCTTTATCCTCGGAGACTGCATCTATAAAGGGCTGAACTTTTTCAGGATGAGAGGTAATATTATCCGCAACAATAATTGCCTTTTCGGTTAAATGCGGTTTCACAAGATTAAAATAGTCGACATATTCGCTTTTATTAGCATCCATAAAAACAAAGTCAAACTTTTCGTCAGGGCTGAGTGCCTCTAAAATTCTTACAGCCATACCCTGAAGTATACGTATAATATCAAAAACACCGCATCGTTTAAAATTTTCAACAGCAACAGATTGTCGTTTATCAAAATACTCAATAGTCGTAAGATGACCGCCGGTCTGTTTTAATGCCTTTGAAATCCACAAACCCGAATATCCGTTTGAAGTACCTATTTCCAAAGCATTCTTAAAATTATGTTCCAAAATAATATTATGGAGCATTAATCCGCTTTCTTTTGAAATATTCCAAAATTCTTTGCGTGTAACTTCCAGATTGCGCATTGTTTCAAGTGTTATTTCGTCAAGCTCGGCAATCATACATATTCCTTACTCAAAAAGCTTAATCTTATTTGTTATTTGAACGTCTTTTACGGGAACGTTTACTGTATAAGTTTTTATCAATCTGCCTTTTGCCAAATCTACAATTGAATATTTGTTAGCTTTGACGTCAGATACTACCGCCATCGATGAATCTTCAATTCGGCTTATTCTGGGAGAAAATCCGTTTTCGGTCAATTTTATTTTGTCCATGTAATGTCCGTCAGTTGCATCAATCTTTTGAATAAGATTATCCTGCGCACAAAGTACATACAAGATGTCGTCGTACAAAATCATGCCTGAAGGTTTACTCGAAATAGTATATTCTCCGTCCAAACCTAACGAGTCGTAGTCAACAACAGCTATACGGCTTTTTGTTCTGCTTGATATATAAACTTTGTTATTTGCAAATGCAATCGCTGATATGTTTGGAAATCTGCCAATATTTTTGAGAGCATAACCGTTATCGGTTTCAATTGCCCATAGCTCGCCTTTCATTTTATCGGAATAAAAAATCTTGTTTCCTGCAAGTAAAAACTTCTCACAATAGCCGTTGACTCTTATTTTTTGCATTATTGACATTGTTTTCAGGTCAATAACAAATATTACCGAAGCTTTTGGAGCAGTGACATAAGCTTTATTATTATCTTCATCAACAACTATTTCCTCAGGGTTCGTACCCAGAGAAATCTGTTTAATAAATCTGGAATCTGCTACCGAAACTACATCTAAATAAGGTCTTTCATAAGAAGTTACCAGCAGGAATTTTCCCTTTCTAACCGGTATTGCGTTAATAGGAATGGATTTTTGCGCCAGAGAATACATAGGAGAAGCTTTCGCCGGTTCTAAAACCTGAATATTTTTTGAATAATTGGTCGTTATGTATACTACCTTGTTTTTTAATTCTGGTATTAAGCTTTGCGTGCCGACCTTGTCATATTCGGATAAAAATTCTTCAAAACTTTCTTTTATATTAAGTTTAATTATATCTTCTTTTTTCACATCAATATTAAGGTTGCCTATAATTCCCTTAAGATTTTCGGGAAGTATCAGTCCGGAAGGCACAAGCATATCCTGCGGAAGCAGTCCTGTTCTGACCTGAAGTGGCGGTGTTGTCATATGCAAAACTGTTTTATAACCGTTCTCTTTAATTATGACCTTCAGCAGAACAAAGTCGTTATTAAATATTATTACATCAGGTTTTTGGCTCAAATCTTTATTAGCAGGGATTGATTCCTTAATTTTTAACTTTTTTATATCTGAAAACAGCGACGGATAAAGAGGCAGGTATATTGTATTATCAGGAAGTATTACTACTCCGTCAAAACGAATATCCGTATTAGGTACGGTTTTATTTATGTAATCAACGATTTCATCAGGCATTTTTGAGGCAAAAGCACCAAGAGAAGAAACCAGCATTATAAATACAATTACTAAAAGTTTACGCAAAATCTTTCTCCATATCCGGTCAACAAAACTATTCTATCACAAGATAATGTTATTTAAAAACACCCTTTAATTTGTCTTTTACAGATTCCTGCTTTTTTGCTTGAAGCTCATACAATTTCTGATAAAGAACCTTCTCCTCATTTGAAATATGAGTCGGAGTCTTAATGCTTATAACTACAATATGCTCTCCTCTTACAGCCGGTTTTGATATATTCGGAACGCCTGCGCCTCTTATCTTCACAGTTTCTCCGTTTTGTATTCCGGCAGGAATTGAAATATCTTTTTCTCCGTCAAGCGTTTTAATCTTGACTGTATCTCCCAATACCGCTTGAGCAGGAGATATATCCAGCTTGGTATACACATTAATGCCGTCTCTTTTATAATAAAGAGAAGGTTTAACGTGTAGTACAATGTACAAATCTCCGGCAATACCGCCGTTAATACCTGCATCGCCTTCGTGCGATAATCTCATTTTTGAACCATTATCGACACCAGCAGGAATTTTTATCTCAAGTTTCTTTTCTACATCTTTTCTGCCCTGTCCTTTACAATCAGAACAAGGGTCTGTTATAACGGTGCCTTTGCCATGACAATGCGGACAAGTCACAATCTGCGTGAATTGACCTAATACAGTCCTTGTTGTTTGCTGAACGCTTCCCCTGCCGTTGCAAGTTTGACAGGTTACAGGTCTTGCTCCGTCTTTTGTACCTGTTCCTTTGCAGCTCGGACAAGTTTCAAGATGGTCAATTTTGATTTCTCTTGTTATACCACGGACTGCATCTTCAAATTCGATTTCTATATCAAGTCTTAAGTCATCTCCTCCTTGAGGTGCGTTCGGGTCACGTCTGGAGCGACCTCCGAATCCGAAGCCTCCGCCGAAGAAGGAATTAAAGACTTCTTCCAAATCTCCGAAACCGTTTGCGAACGGCCCTGCCGTATTAAATCCTGCATTTTGAAGCCCGTCTTCTCCAAATCTGTCATAAGTTGCACGCTTTTCATCGTCCATAAGCGTTTCATAAGCCTTGCCAAGCTCTTTAAATTTTGCTTCGGCTTCAGGTGCTTTGTTTATATCAGGGTGCCATTTTCTCGCCATCTTTCTGAAAGCACTTTTTATATCATCCTTGGTGGCATTTCTGTCAATGCCCAATATCTCATAATAATCTGCCATTTCTTAAATTCCGTATTCTACTATCTGTCTTTATTCTGGAGAGGCTACATTTACTAATGCGGGTCTTAACACCTTGTCCCCTAATTTATATCCTTTTTGAAGTTCCGCTATAACGGTGTTTTCAGGTTTTTCGCTTGTAGGAGTCTGCATTACAGCTTCATGAAGATTAGGATCAAATTCTTCTCCCTCTGCTTTTATTACTTCTAAACCTATTTTATTCAAAACATCATTAAAATTTTTATATGCCAAATTATAGCATTCTTTAACCTTATCGCAATCATCGACTGTTTCTATAGCTTTCATACCACGATCAAAATTATCTATAACTTCCAGCAATTTAGATACGGTATTTTCCGCTCCATACTTTAAAAGGCTTTCTCTTTCCTGCATCTGGCGTTTTCTGAAATTGTCAAAATCAGCAGCTAGCCTTATGTACTGGTTATTTAACTTTTCGTACTTTTCCTGCCACTCATTTTTATTATCACGGCTGATTTCTTCAGTATTTTCTTCTGCAGTTTCAGTATTTTCAGAATTAGTATCCAAATTTTCTGTTTCCAAGTTATCTTGATTATTTTCGTCCTTATTTTTCTCAACATTTATCCTTTTAAACGGATTTTCCATGGTTTCCTCCTTATACAAAATTATATATTATAATTATATGTTTTCAAATACGAGATAAGCGGAATTTTTATTTTTTTTTAATATTCTGTTGTTAAATTTATTATTTTAGGTTTTATTTTTTTTATTTTTCGGATGAAACAACGATCTATTTA
>CALYTW010000073.1 GCA_945487905.1 uncultured cyanobacterium | reverse complement strand
ATTTTTTTAAAAAATATAAGTATAAAGGGTTGAATTTGCAGTTTTCCAGAATTAGTTTAATTTTAAAGAATAGGCACAGAAAGGTAATGAAATGGATTATAAGCTAATTGAATTCAAGGTGCATGGTGATGAAAATGGGAAATTGATAGCTGTCGAAGGAGGTATAGACAGTCCTTTTGAAATTAAACGTGTTTATTGGATTTATGACACTTTACCGGAAATAGAGAGGGGAAAACACTCACATAAAAATTTGGAACAAATAATTGTTGCCGTAAGCGGATCATGCGAATTCGTTTTGGATGACGGTAAAACAAAAGAAACCGTCATACTTGACAGACCTAATCTGGGGCTTTATATAGGAAAAAATATATGGAGAGTTATGAAAAACTTTTCTGGCGAGTGCAAGCTTGTTGTTTTTGCTTCTGATTACTACGATGAAAAAGAATATATAAGAAACTATGACAAATTTTTAGAAGGTGTTAAGTAAGTGAAATGGTCTAAAAAAGGTTTTATTTGCTCTGCTAAAACATTTAATTTAAACTGGTTTAAGAAAAATGCAATGGTGCCGCTTCCATACCTTATTGACGAAACAACTATCAGAATATTTCTCACAATGTGTGATGAAAAAAATGTCGGAAGAATCGGTTATGTTGATGTAGAATCTGATAATCCATCAGTAATCAAAGGGTATTCAAAAACTCCTCTTGTAGATATCGGTAAAAGAGGTACATTTGATGTTGACGGAGTTGTTACGGCTTCTTTATTAAAAGACGGTAATGCTCTATACATGTATTACAGTGGTTACAAGCTTTATGTAACAGTTCCTTATATGATATTTACCGGAGTCGCCGTCAGTTATGATAACGGACAAACTTTCGAAAAACTTTCCAAAGAAGTACCTATTTTGGACAGCACAGAAGAAGAAGTTGCAACAAGATGTGTGCCTTATGTTATAAAGGAAGGAGATCTTTATAAAATCTGGTATACCGGTTCAGTCGGCAACGGATGGTGTGAAGCACCGGGTGGTAAACTTGAACCTCTATATAATTTAAAATATGCTGAGTCAAAAAGTCCGGTACATTGGCATTTTTCTGCAGGGCAAACAGTAATAGATTTTAAAAATGATGATGAACACGGTATTTGTAAGAGTGTTATTTGGAAAGAAGATAATATTTATAAAATTATATATTCGATACGACACCTTTCAAAAGGTTATCGTTTGGGGTACGGAGAATCAAAAGATGGTGTAAACTGGACAAGAAAAGATGATGAAATAGGCATAACTGTTTCCGATAAACCTTCTTGGGATGACGATATGATTTGTTTTGCTGAAAGACTTGTGTATAAAGATAAAGTTTATCTGTTCTATTCCGGTAATCACTATGGAATGGACGGAATCGGATATGCCGAAAAGTTATAAATAAATGTAACAAAATGGAAACGAATAAAATGAAATCAACAGTTGATATTAACAAAAATTATTCAAAATATTACAATACAGGAAAATATTTGCGAGTTTACCCGACAGAGTTTGTCATGAGAGCTTTTATGCAGACAAAATTACCTGGTTTGCATTTTGAACGCCCAAAACAGGATGAAACTATTTTAGAAATAGGCTTTGGGGACGGCAGAAATACAGTATTATTGCTAGATAAAGGGTATCGTGTCAGTGGAGTTGAAATAACTCAATCTATTTGTGAACAGACAGCTGAACGCTTGCGTGCATTAGGGTATTATAACTTTGACTTGAATGTTGGTAGAAATAATCATTTGCCTTTTGAGGATGAAACATTCGGATGCTTGCTTTCTTCGCATACTTCATATTATTTAGATGAAGGAACAAGTTTTGACGACAATATGTCTGAATATGCAAGAGTCTTAAAACCGGATGGTTACGCTGTATTTGATGTTTTAAGGTATTCGCCAGATATAAAAGACGAAATCAATATATTAAACAATGCAATAAAAAATTCTGACGGAACTGTTACTATAACAAGCGATCCGCTGGAAATAAGAAACGGGTACAGATTTCAGGTATTTAAAACCACTGATGAAATGACAAAATACTTGTCTAAATGGTTTTATAATTTTTCAATAGGAACAGCAGATAATAACTTCTTTGGTGTAACAGAAAGAACGATGTGGGTAGTTTGCCAAAAGAAATAATTAGAAATAAGGAGTAATTGGTGGCAAAAGTATTAATATCGGTTTTTTCAAACGTAACATTTACCAAAGAAAAGTATCATGATTCTTTTGTTCAAAATTTTATCAATGTTTTAGAACGTATGGGCAATGATGTTATGTCAATATTCGGAAATGATTATACTGATCATCCGTTTAAGTTTAAAACAATCAATTATATTCTGAAACAAGAATTACTAGAAAAAGTAAATAAATTTAATCCTGACATTATAATAACATTTAATAATTATTTCCCATGCGAAGAAATAATTACGAAAACGGATTGTCCTATTATATTATACACAGCAGATGGTTGTGATTTTTTTGCTTTTCAAGATTTAATAAAAAAATATAACGACAGATACATATATTTGAATTTGAATGAAAGCATTTATAGCAATTTAAGAGAATATTATAAATTTATTAAGGATTCTCAATTTTGTGATTTCGGTTATGCCACAGATTTTAGAAGACAAAATATTGATCAGGATATCAATATAAGCTTTTTAGGTTCTATCCCGAATGTTTGCTTTGGCAATTTGCACGATTATTTTATGAGTGTTAAATCATTGCCCTATAAAGATGCCTTTTTTGATGCATTGGAAAGGTTCAAGAAAAATACTTACGGTAAATTTGATATGGTGTTGGATAATTTTCAAACAAATATACCTATAGAGACACTTGCGATTTGGCTTATCACAACAAAAGACAGATTTATGACTCTTTCAAATCTAACAGATTTGGGTCTTGATATATATGGTTGGAAGCCTTCTTTTGTTTATGCCGGAATGCAAAATTATGAGCTTTTCAAATTATATAATCCCGATATTTGTGTTACCCAAGAACAATCAGAATTTTTATACAACAGAAGCAAGGTTTCTTTAAATCTTCCCAATGCAAGAGCTCAAGTTGGTTTTAGCTGGCGTGTACCTGACATTTTGGCATCACAATCCGTCCTGCTTTGCAACAAAAGAAAAGACTTAGACAGACTTTTGAAGGGTTATACCAAAATTCCACAGTATGAAAGTCCGCTTGAAGCAAGAGATATTGCACAAAAACTTTTGAAAGATGACGTATGGAGAAAAGATATTTCGATTGCCTGCAACCAAATGATTGAAGATAAGTGCAGATTTGAAGATAAAATCAGAAATATTCAAGTTCATACAGGAATTTGTCTTGAATCGGATAAAAAAGGCTCTCATATATTTTTGACAAATAAATTCAAAGTTAATAGTGATACGAATATTAACAAGAAAAAGAAAAAGAGAAAGCGTGACAAAATATTGCACGAAGCAACAAAAATGCTTCCGTATTTTATTGCAAAAAAATTATTATAATAACAATTTTTCACAAAAAATCTTTTTTTGAATCAAATTGTAAAGATTTTTTTACTTATTTGACATGTTTTTGATACAATAGAAATAGTGTCGTAATTATACGCTAGCGATTTTAAGGAAAAGAGAAAAGAGATTATGAAAAAAATTTGGATGATTTTATTGATGATGTTAACGACCCTGCAATCAGTTCAGGCTATGAATGTAGATGAATTCATTGACAAACATATTGCACCGGTGTCGGATGCAATCGCAAATATAATCTTTTTCCCTGTGACAATTTGCGGTAATAAAATCCCTATGATTATACTATGGGTGCTGTTTGCAGGAATTTTCTTTACAATTTATTTTAAAGGAATTGCCGTATGGGGCTTCAAACACGCAATCCAAAATGTTATAAAAAAACCTGAAAAAAGCCATGACGGATGCGGAGAAGTAAGCTCTTTCCAAGCACTTGCAACAGCACTTTCCGGAACAATAGGTATTGGAAGTATTGCAGGTGTCGCAATTTCTATTTCAATCGGCGGGCCCGGTGCAGCATTTTGGATATTTGCAGGCGCAGTTCTCGGTATGTCAATAAAATTTGTTGAAGCAACACTTGCTGTTAAATACAGAAGATTTAACCTTGACGGTTCCGTATCAGGCGGGCCTATGCATTATATTGCTCACGGTTTAACAAGAAAGAAACTTCGCTGGCTCGGACAGCCGTTGTCTGTATTATTTGCCGTACTTTGTATCGGTGGTGGTATTACAGGCGGAAATATGATTCAGATTAACCAAACCGCACACCAGATTGTGTTTATAACTGGCGGCGAAAACAGTATATTCCACGGATATACATGGATTATAGGACTTGTGGTTGCTGTTCTTATCGGCATGGTTGTAGTGGGAGGTATTAAAAGTATAGCAAAAGTTACGACTATATTAACACCTACAATGTGTGCAATGTACATAATTTCAGGATTGATTGTAATTTGTGCAAACTTTATGAATATTCCTCACGCAATTTCTTTGATTCTCAAAGAAGCTTTTCATCCGACGGCTGTTGCAGGAGGTATTTTTGGAGTAATTATTATAGGTCTGAGACGTTCTGTTCAATCTAACGAAGCAGGTACTGGTGCTGCGGCTATTGTTTATGCTACAGCTCAGACAAAAGAACATGTTTCTCAAGGCTTTGTAGCTCTCCTTGAAACCTTCTTAACAGGGGTTCTCTGTTTGTTTACCTCTTTTGCGATTGTATTTTCCGGAGTTCTTGATATGTCTGCCATAGGACAAATTTCCGGTATTGAACTTGCTTCAAATGCCTTCCAATCGGTAATTCCGTTCTTCCCGGTGATATTATCGGCAATCGCTGTTTTATTTGCTTTATCAACGCTGATAAGCTGGGCATACTACGGACAAAAAGCCTGGACATTCCTTTTGGGAGAAGGTAAAAAACGTGTGCTTTTATTCAACATTATTTACTGCTTATTTATAGTAATAGGTTCGGCAATGAATGTTCAATCAATTATAAATATTACAGATGCAATGATGGTTTCAATGTGCCTGCCGAACATAATTGTACTTTATATCTTAGCACCTGAAATCAAAAGAGATTTGAAAGATTACCTCAAACGTCATAATATGAACTTTATAAGATTATAAAGAAACTAAACAATACCTTGTGCCATCATGGCATTAGCAAGTTTTTGAAATGCTGCAAGGTTTGCACCTGCTACATAATTACCTTCACAGCCGTAATGTTTAGCATTTTCGTTACATGCATTGAAAATATTTATCATAATTCTTTCAAGCTTAGCTTCAACTTCTTCAAAGGTATAATAATATCTTATGCTATTCTGAGTCATTTCAATTGCGGAAGTAGCAACTCCGCCTGCGTTTGCAGCTTTTGCCGGAGCAACATAAACTCCTTGTTTAATCAAATAATCAATCGCTTCCTGTGTTGTAGGCATATTTGCACCTTCTCCGACTGCAATAACTCCGTTTGAAACAAGTTTTTTTGCAGAATTCAATGTTAATTCATTTTGAGTTGCACAAGGAAGTGCAATATCTGTTTTAATTTCCCAGATAGGAGAATCATCGCTCACTTTTTCAATATATTGAGTATCTTTATGCACTCTTAAATATTCTTTAATTCTTCCTCTTTCAACTTCTTTAATTTGTTTTATCAAATCTAAATCGATTCCGTTTTTGTCATATATACAACCGTTTGAATCGCTCATAGCAACGACTTTTGCACCAAATGCAACGGCTTTTTCACATGCATAAATAGCAACATTGCCTGAACCTGAAATCGTAACAGTTTTACCTTGAAGGCTTTGACCGTTAGCTTTCAGCATTTCTCTGACATAGAACAACAGTCCGTAACCGGTTGCTTCTTTTCTCGCCAAAGATCCGCCGTAGCAGATATCTTTACCCGTCAAAACTCCGCCTTCGTACGAATTTCTAATTCTTCTGTACTGCCCGAAAAGATAACCGATTTCTCGACCGCCTACACCGATGTCTCCAGCAGGAACATCAACATCTTGACCGATATGGCGGTATAATTCTGTCATAAAACTCTGGCAGAAAAGCATAATTTCGTTATCAGATTTACCTTTTGGGTCAAAATCCGAACCGCCTTTTGCTCCGCCTATCGGAAGTCCTGTCAGGGCATTTTTGAATATTTGTTCAAATCCTAAAAACTTCATTATACTCTGATTTACACTAGGATGAAATCTCAAACCGCCTTTATACGGGCCTATTAGAGAACTAAATTGAACTCTATATCCCCTGTTTACAATCACTTCTCCTTTGTCATTAACCCACGGAACCCTGAAGGATACGATTCTTTCAGGTTCAGTGATTCTTTCCAAGATAGCAGATTTTTCATATTCCGGATGTTTATCCAAAATCTGCTCAACTGAACACAAAACTTCTTTTACTGCCTGTAAAAACTCAGGTTCGTGAGAATTTTTTTCTTCTATCTGATTAATTACTTTATATAAATATTCGTTCATTACAATACTCTCCGGCTATTTCATATTTACTTATAAATTATAGTATAAAAAATAAAAATAAAAAATGTTAACGTGTTACGGTGTATTTTGATAAGTCCCCAAAAAGCAAAAAAAAAGCCGTTTCTTTGAGAACGGCTACCAGACTTGGGGAGGAGGTATGAAAAACCTATTCAGGCTTTCCATACCTTATATATCGGCAAATTTTTGATATTCTTAAGTTTGTTTTTAAGAATATCATACGTATGTTGTAGAAAGTATGCATAAGGCTTCTTTAAGTAAAGATTTGCCGTCTTTTAATATAACTTATGAACCTTTATATATAACTACATAAT
>CALYTW010000072.1 GCA_945487905.1 uncultured cyanobacterium | reverse complement strand
CCTTCCAAGTCAGTAGTGATACAAGTCAAAATATTTACCCCCGAAACCGTACCCCGAAGTTTGCGAAGAAAAACGAAGTTTTTCCGCAAATTCATGTTTTTACAATTGTTTACAACTGTGATATATTAATAAAGCAAGTATGGAGAGAAATTATGCACTATCAAGGATTAATTAACAAGTACAGAAAATATTTACCTGTAAGCGATTCAACACCTGTTGTTACGCTTAATGAGGGAAATACTCCGTTAATCAAAGCCGACAATTTGGCTAAGAAAATAGGTTTGGAATGTAATCTTTATTTGAAATTTGAAGGATGTAATCCTACGGGAAGTTTTAAAGACCGTGGTATGACAATGGCTGTTACGAAGGCTAAAGAAGAAGGTGCAGGTGCAATTATCTGTGCATCGACGGGGAATACTTCGGCATCTGCTGCAGCATACGGCGCAAAGGCAGGAATAAAGACTTTTGTGATTATACCTGACGGCTATATTGCTCTTGGAAAACTCTCTCAAGCAATGATGTACGGTGCAGAAATTATCGCTATACAAGGTAATTTTGATCAGGCGCTTGAATGTGTAAGGACAATTGCAGATACACATCCGATTACATTGGTTAATTCGGTTAATCCATACAGAATTGAGGGTCAAAAAACAGGTGCATTTGAGATTTGCGATGCACTTGGAAAAGCTCCGGATTACCATTTTATCCCTGTGGGTAATGCAGGAAATATAACTGCTTACTGGAAAGGCTATAAAGAATACAAAGAAGCAGGTGTAATAAATAATTTACCCCAGATGATGGGATTTGAAGCAGAAGGTGCTGCGGCAATCGTCAGGGGAGAAAGAATCATGAAACCCGAAACTCTTGCAACCGCAATACGCATTGGAAATCCTGCAAGCTGGAAACAGGCAGAATCAGCTCGTGACGAAAGCAACGGTAAAATCGGATGTGTTACGGATGAAAAAATTGTTGAAGCATACAAAATGCTTGCATCTTCAGAAGGCATCCTTTGTGAACCTGCAAGTGCAGCTTCGGTTGCTGGGCTCATTCAATCGCATAATTCCGGACTTGTTAAAGAAGGTTCGGATATTGTTTGTATTTTAACAGGCAACGGGCTTAAAGACCCTGATAATGCGATAAAGTACTCGAATGCCGATGTTAAAAAATCCTCCGCAGAACTATCAGACGTATTGAAAATTATGGGTATATAGGATAGTCTGTTTTATTGAAGGCGGAGAACAAATATTGACTTATTTTTATACTTATAATTTAATCATATATAGAACTTTTGGTAAAACCCGCTGAGGTTAAATTGGATATTAGAGTCGAAATTGAAAAGCTTAAAAAAGAAAAAAATGCCGTAATATTGGCACATTGCTATCAGCCTGTAGAGATTGATGAAGTTGCCGATTTTGTCGGCGATTCGCTTTATCTTAGCAAAATGGCAGCAACTACAAATGCTGATATAATTGTTTTTGCAGGAGTTCACTTTATGGCTCAAAGTGCAAAGCTTTTAAATCCCGAAAAAAAAGTTTTACTTCCAAACCTTAATTCAGGTTGTTTTATGGCGGATATGATTAATGTAGAACAGCTTGGAGCATTTAAAGCAGAACACCCGAATATTCCTGTCGTTTGTTACATAAATTCGACTGCGGAAGTTAAAGCGGAATCCGACATTTGCTGTACAAGTTCAAATGCTGTTGAAATTGTAAAAAGTTTAAATGTTCCGGAAGTCCTTTTTATCCCCGATACTTATTTAGGCAAATGGGTTGAATACAAACTGGGTAACGTAAAAGTTACGACATACAACGGTTTTTGTCCGACACATTTGAGAATTCGCCCCGAAGATATTGAAGTTGCAAGAAAAAATTATCCTGATGCAAAAATACTGACTCATCCTGAATGCCACAGAGAGGTTTGCAAACTTTCTGACTTTGTTGGTTCGACGAAAGAAATTATGGAGTTTGCAAAGTCAAGCAAAGACAAACAATTTGTAATAGCAACAGAAAAAGGTGTTGTAGACAGACTTTCCCGTGACAGCAAATCGTATAATTGGGGTAAAGAATTTATATTGATTAAGGATGACATTTATTGTCAAAATATGAAGTGGAACAGCATGGAAGATATTTATAATTCTTTAAAATACGAACAGCACGAAGTAACCGTTGAATCTAATGTGTTTGAAGGTGCAAAAAAATGTGTTGAAAAAATGTTTGAGGCTCTTAAGACTGGAAGTGTACGATGACAAAGGTTTTAGTCGGATTATCAGGCGGAGTTGATTCCACAGTCGCCGCATTATTGTTAAAACAGCAAGGATATGATGTCATCGGTGCAACAATGTCAATATGGGGTAAAAACGGTATGGCTGCACAATCCGGTCATAAAAATGCCTGCTACGGGCCTGACGAGATTGAAGATATTGAAGAAGCACGCAAAATAGCAGAAAAAATCGGAATTTCTTATCACGTGATTAATTGTGTTGAAAAATATGAATCAATTGTCTTAGAAAACTTTAAATCAGAATACAAAAACGGCAGAACCCCGAATCCTTGTGTTTGGTGTAATGCTTATGTGAAATTTGGTGCTTTACCCGATATGGCACATGCTGTCGGGATTGAGTTTGACAAGTTCGCTACCGGTCACTACGCAGGAATAGGGGTAGGGGCAAACGGAAGGTATCAACTAATAAGAGGGATAAATCCAAAGAAAGACCAATCATATTTTCTATACAGATTAAAACAAGATCAACTAGCTAGGGTAATTCTGCCCTTAGGACAATATACAAAAGATGAAATTCGTTCTATTGCAAGAGAAAACGGTTTTGAGGTTGCAGATAAACCCGACAGTCAGGATTTTTACGGCGGAGATTATAACGAACTCCTTAATTTTGAAGAAAAAGAAGGAAATATTGTTGATGTTGAAGGAAAAATCTTAGGTAAACACAAAGGTTTCTGGAATTATACAATTGGGCAAAGAAAAGGTTTGGGTGTTTCAGCTTCCGAAGCTTTGTACGTTTTAGAATTAAGAAAAGGGACAAACGAAGTTGTTGTGGGTTTTGCGGATAAAACTTTTAATAAGTCACTCATTGCAAATAATCTAAATTGGGTTTCAATCGAAGGTTTAACAGAACCAATCAAGGCTCAAGCAAAAATACGTTCAACTCAACAGCCTGTTGATGCAGAATTGATTCCGCACGGTAATTCGGTCGAGGTTATTTTTGATGATTTGCAAAAATCAATCGCAGTTGGTCAATCTGCCGTATTTTATGACGGAAATATTCTCTTAGGCGGTGGAATTATTGATAGCGTTGGGTAAATATATTGGGGAATAATATTTCTATAATTCCGAACAAGCAGAAGTGCAAAATCAAGATAATTCTGTTAAGGAAGGATAAATATTTTAAAATATTAAACAAGAGCGGCGGAAATGCTTTGCATTTCCGCCGCTCTTTAATACTTTATCAGTGATTAAGCAACTTCAATAGCGCTTACAGGGCAAGCTTCAGCAGCTTCTTTTACACTGCCTTCGTTTCCTGCAATACCTGCTTCTTTAACAGAAGCTACACCGTCTACTGTAAATACAGCATCGCAAATAGATTCGCAAGCACCGCATCCTATGCATGAATCATTAATTGTTACGTTCATTTTATTTCTCCTTATTCTATATACAACCCCTTTCGGGGAACCTCATAGAACATTATACAATAAAAAATTAAAATTAAAAGAGCATATATTATAAATTTTATGATGTGAACCCACTTCGTCTTGCACTACTGTGTAGTAAAATGACATATAATGTGCTACATCATTCCGAGGCATTGTTTGCCGAAGCCAGCATGTTATTAACGGATTATTTAATCAATGCACACTATGTACTATAAAAGAATAAGCTGGATGGATTCTTCGCTTCGCTCAGAATGACTGGAAAAATCTCAGCTTGGCAAAACACTTTACTCTAGCCAATCGGAAATTCTTTTGGCAATTGAGTCAAATCCAAGAGTCAATCCTAAATCCTTCGGTTCGATATTTTTTGAATAATACAATACGGGGACATATTCTCTTGTGTGGTCGGTTCCCTCTACTGTCGGATCGCATCCATGGTCTGCTGTTATAATAAGCAAATCATCTTTTCCGATAAGCGGTAAAATTTGCTCCAAATAATCATCAACTTCCTCAATCGCTTTTCCGTAACCTTCAGCATTATTTCTGTGGCCATAAAGCATATCTGTATCTACAAGATTTGTAAATATAATTTCTCTCATTTCGTCAGTTATATTTACTCCCTCGTATTTAATTTCATCAAGGGGCAAAGCTCCTTTTATTGCTTTGATTGTAAGTTCAAGTCCTTCTTTGTTTGAACCTGTATGAATAGCATGAGTAATACCTTTTTTAGAAAAAATATCTTCAATTTTCCCGATTCCTATAACTTTAGCACCTGATTTTTTAAGTTTATCAAGCACTGTGTCTTTCGGTGGTTCCATAGAATAGTCCCGTCTGTCTTTTGAGATTCTTGTCGGTTTACCGTCAATAATTTTGTACGGGCGTGCAATTACTCTTGCTACATTATAATTACCTTCATCAAGCAAACGACGTGCAGTTTTACACCAATCATAAAGAGTTTCCAGAGGAATTATATCAGTGTCAACGGCAATTTGATATACGCTGTCGGCAGATGTATAAACAATCGGGAATTTTGTTTTGTGATGTTCGTCGTTTAATTCTTCAATTATAGCCGTTCCGCTTGCCGGAATATTTGCAAGAATTCCTCCGCATTTGGTTTCTTCAATAAATTTGTCAATCAGTTCTTTGGGAAAACCGTTCGGGAAAGTTGCAAAAGGTTTTTCACTTACAAGACCTGCGATTTCCCAGTGTCCCGTTGTGGTATCTTTACCTTTGGATTTTTCTTCTAAAGTTCCGTACTGTCCGATTGGAGTTTTAGTCGGTGTAATACCTTTAAAACTCTGAATATTACCTAATCCTAAAGCTTCCATAACAGGCAGATTCAAACCGTTATTGAATTCACACACATTACGAAGTGTGTTGCATTTATCCGTGTCGCCAAACTCGGCATAATCAGACATTGCACCGCAGCCCATTGAATCAATTACAATAATTATTGCTCTTTTTTTATTCATAATTTGTCTCCCTGAAATAATCTTAATTATATCATATTTTTATGTTATTATAAAAGCAAACAAGGAGAAAAAATATGCAGGCAAGACATGCTTCCAGAGAATTAGCACTTATACTTTTTTCACAGTTGGAAAAAGAGATTTCCCACTACTCTGATAAAGATTTTGAAGATATTATGGTAAAATCGGTCAGAATACTTTCCGATTCTGCGTCGGAAGAATTGAAACTGACTGTAGGCTCAATAATAGAAATAAAAAGCATGCTGGAAGATTATGAAGCTATGCATGAATCAAACCTTTCTCGCCCGATTGGTGCTAAAAACAAGCCGGTACAAATTCCGATGACGGATGAAATGATCTCAAAAGTTGATGTAATGCTTGATGTTACGGAAAAAGCGCTTCTTGCTCTAGAAATAGCAGAATTTGCAACGCTTGAAGAAGATTCCGATGTTAAGAATTACGCAGTAGCAATTGCAAAAAATTATAAAGAACACAGCAAAGATGTTGATGCTCAAATCCAAAAGTATTCAAACGGCTGGGATATTTCAAGACTGGTAAAAATTGACAAAGATGTTTTGAGAATCGCAATAACAGAACTTTTATATATTAAAGAAACTCCGATAAAAGTGGCAGTTGATGAAGCAGTAGAACTTGCGAAAAAATATTCCACAGAAGATTCTTCTTCTTTTGTAAATGGTATTTTGGCAAAAGTTATTGTTGAAAACGGCTTGGGGTAATAGAGTAAAGGGGTAAATGAGTAAATGTGGTAAAAGGGAAGAATCAGTTGCTCATTTATTCGTTTCAATAGGTTCATAGAGGAGTAAAATGTTTGGTTTTTTGGATAAATTAAAATCAACAGTTTCAAAAACAGCTCAGTCGCTAGTGGAAAATGTTGTTAATTCTGTTTCTGAAGAAGCCGAATTTTCAGAATTTGTGCTTGAAGATATGGAAGATTTGCTTATTTCAGCGGACTTGGGAGTGGACTATGCTTCTGAATTAACGGATAAACTGAGAAATCAAATAAAAGTTAAACCCTCACAGGTTAAGGAATATTTAAAAACTGAATTTTTGAAAATAATTGAGGAAACCGGTTCATGCGAGTTAAGTTTTGTTCCGAATGAGTTAAACATTTATTTAATAACGGGTGTAAACGGGGTAGGAAAAACGACGCTAATCGGGAAAATGGCATATATGTTCAAAGAACGAGGGCAAAGAGTGCTTGTTGCGGCAGGAGATACATTCAGAGCAGCAGCAGAAGAACAGGCAGATATATGGTCGAAGCGTTCCGGTGCTGATATTGTCCGCCGAGATAAAGCCGACCCTGCTTCCGTTGTATATGAAGCAATTAATAAGTGCGGTGTAAATAAGGAAAATGGGGAGAATAGCGGATATGACGTACTTCTCATTGATACGGCGGGTAGATTGCACAATAAATTTAACCTTATGGAAGAACTTTCAAAGATAAAAACCGTTATTGACAAAAATGCACCAAATGCGCTTCGTGAAAGTATACTTGTAATAGATGCAAATACCGGACAAAACGGATTACAGCAGGCGAAAGTATTTAAAGAATGTGTAAATTTAACAGCTGTAGCATTAACAAAACTTGACGGAACGGCAAAGGGCGGAATTGTGCTGGCAATAGCCAAGAGTTTGGGTTTACCCGTAAAACTTGTTGGTGTTGGCGAAAAGATAGAGGACTTGAAACCGTTTGATTCGCAGGAGTTTATAGAGGCATTATTCGTTTAGCAAGTTTTATTGACAATGAAAAATGTTTAGGATATCATTAAATCTGTTGCCGGTATAGCTCAACGGTAGAGCAACGGTTTTGTAAACCGTAGGTTGTAGGTTCGATTCCTAT
>CALYTW010000071.1 GCA_945487905.1 uncultured cyanobacterium | reverse complement strand
TTTTATCACATTATTAGTATATATAATATTTATCTTTTCATCTAAATTATCAAATCCCGATATTACATTTTCTAATCCGTCAGTATTTCTGCAATTAAGCACCACAGATGAAGAATACATATCTTTAAGCGGTATATATTCGATTTCATCACTAAATGAGCCGATAACACAAGCTACAAAAAGGTTATATATATCAGTATCGATTAATTCCAAAACAGAAGCACAGTCTGCATCCTGCATAAACTGGGTAAATCCGAGGATTTTCATTGTACCGTTTTCTGCAATTATACCGTTAACTCCGATTATGCCGAGATAGGCAGAACCGTTATGTTCCATATAATCAAGAAGCGGATATATCACATCGTTCATGATAAACGCTTCATTTTCAAAAGAAATTTTGTAATTTGGAGAACAGGCACCCATACCGCTTGTTAATTGACCGCCTTCCCCTTCCAGAGAATGTTTGTAAAGAATTGAAGAACCCAGAGGAAGGGCCTTATATCCGTCAGTAACAGCATAAAACGCAAACGGACTTCCGTAAACATAATCTTCTATGATTACTTTGTTAAATTTTTCTGCAAAAACAGAATCAAGAATCGGTTTTGCAGATTTTGCCGAGGTTAAAATCACGGCACTTGATGAAGAATCAGTTTTTATAACAAAAGGCTGGTTAAAATTTTTTATGTAATCATTTGCCATAGCCTGTTTTTCAAAAATACCAAATTTCGGGGTCGGGATTCTCAATTTGTACATTATTTTTTTTGCAAACGCCTTGTCTGATATTATTTTAGCAGCTTCTTTGTTCGGTGCAAATACTGACATGTTGTTATTTGAAAAAAGCTCTGTTATTCCTGTTTGAATAGATTTTATAGAAATCGGAACCGTTAAATCAATACCGTTTTCAAGAGCAAATTCCAAAAGTTCTTGAGCGGAATCTTCTCTAATATCTACACAAGTTGCGAATTCACTAATAGCGGCATTTCCTGGAGCAACATAAACCTCGCAGGTTTCCGACATTTTTTTTGCCAGAGCATACTCTTTGGCTGTATTTCCTATGATTAAAACTTTCTTTTCCATAAGTTTAGTATAGCATGAAATTAATTCCCGTTTCATGTTAAACTTAATTTATGTTAAATCAATTTTCAAGAACAGAATTGCTTATCGGAAAAGAAGGTATTACAAAGCTGGCAGAATCCAGAGTCGCAGTATTCGGTATAGGCGGAGTAGGCGGTTATGCGGTAGAAGCCCTTGTTAGGAGCGGAATTGGTGCAATAGATTTGATTGACAATGATAAAGTTTGCCTTACAAATTTGAATCGTCAGATTATTGCAACAAGAAGTTCTGTGGGCAAATACAAAGTCGATGTTGCAGAAGAACGAATTTTGGATATAAATCCCGATTGCAAAGTAAAAAAATATCAAACATTTTTTACCCCTGAAACATCTGCGGAATTTGAATTTAACAAGTATGATTATGTTATTGATGCGATTGACACTGTTATCGGAAAAATAGAACTCGTTATGAAATGTAACAAAGCAAGCATTCCGATTATATCTTCAATGGGTGCAGGAAACAAAATGCATCCTGAAATGTTTGAAATCGCAGATATTTATAAAACCTCCGTATGTCCGCTTGCAAAAGTTATGAGGCAGGAATTAAAAAAACGCAGGATTAAACATCTTAAAGTAGTTTATTCAAAAGAAATTCCGATAAAACCAAATAATGATACTGAAATAAGCTGTAAAAAACATTGTATCTGCTCTCCAGGAGCAGTCAGAAAATGCACTGTTAAACACCAAATTCCGGGAAGTAACGCTTTTGTTCCGTCTGTTGTCGGTTTAATCATAGCAGGTGAGGTTATAAGAGATATTATAAAATAAAAGGTGCTCTCAGCGGAACACCTTTTACAAATTATATATCAGCCAATTGTTTGTAATAATCGTGAGATTGTTCAAATTTGTATGCGATATTGAACAATTTAGCTTCCGTTAACTGCGGAGACATAATTTGCAAACCGATTGGCATACCGTCAGAATCGAATCCTGCCGGAACAGACATAGCAGGGATACCGGCTAAGTTTGCACCGATTGTTGCAATATCTGTAAGATACATTGATAACGGATCTTCCGTTTTTGAACCCAAGTCAAATGCTGTATTAGGACAAGTCGGCGCAATCAGTGCATCAACTTGAGAAAATGCTTTCAAAAAGTCTTCCGTTACAATTCTTCTCATCTGCTGGGCTTTTTTGTAGTACGCATCATAATAGCCTGATGAAAGTGCATAAGTACCAAGCATTATACGGCGTTTAACTTCAGGCCCGAAACCTTCTGCCCTTGTTTTACAGTACATATCGAGAAGATTATTTACACCTTCCGCCCTGTGACCGTATTTTACACCGTCAAACCTTGCAAGGTTTGAACTGCATTCCGCCGTTGCAAGAATATAATAAATACCTATGGAATGACCGATATTTGGAAGTGAAATTTCTACAACCTCGGCTCCGAGTGATTTGTAAGTATCAATTGCGCCCTGAATGGCTTTCTCTACATCAGGAGCAAGACCTTCTTTAACAAGTTCTTTAACTACGCCGATTTTCATACCTTTAATATCATTGTTTAAAGATGCTCTGTAGTTTTCTACAGGCAGGTCTAAAGAAGTTGAATCGTGCGGATCATGACCTGAAATTACCTCTAAAAGAGCAGCCGCATCTTCAACCGTTCTTGTAAAAGGACCTATTTGGTCAAGCGAAGAAGCGAATGCTATTAAACCGTATCTGGAAACTTTACCGTAAGTAGGCTTCATTCCTACTATACCGCAAAAGCTTGCAGGAAGCCTGATACTTCCGCCTGTATCCGAACCAAGAGCAAGTGCGGCTTCACAAGATGCAACAGATGCAGCCGAACCTCCAGATGATCCGCCTGGAACTTTTTTCAAATTCCACGGATTGTGAACTTTTTTAAATGCGGAGTTCTCATTTGAAGAACCCATTGCAAACTCGTCCAGATTTGCTTTTCCGACAATCGGAACCAAGTTATCCAAAAGTTTTTGGGTAACTGTAGCGTTATAAGGTGATACAAAATTTTCAAGAATTTTACTTGAGGCCGTTGTTTTCGAACCAACAAGGTTCATGTTATCTTTTAATGCCAGAGGAACACCTGCAAGAAGCGGTAATTCTTCCCCTTTTGCAATTTTTTCATCAACTTTTTTTGCTGTTTCCAGTGCGGTTTCTTCTGTCAAAGAATTGAATGCACCCAGCTTTTCGTCAATAGTTTTAATTCTGTCAAGTGATACTTTTGTAAGCTCTACTGCTGAAACTTCTTTATTTTTAAGAGCTTTTGATTGCTCCATTGCACTCTTTTTCAATAATTCTTGCATATCCTTCTCCTTATTAAGTATAAACTTACTATAACAGAAAAATAATTTATGGACAAAATAAACATTTTATATCTTTTGTTATAAAATATACCAGTAGAATTTATGTTATAAGGATGTAAGGAGAATTTTTATGAAAAAAGTTTTAATTTTAGTTACGATTTTAAGCTTGTTTACAGGCTGTGCAAACCTTTCAACACAAGCAGTTACAAATGACGGGACAAAAGATAAAGGGTATATTTCTGTCAATACATCCGCCGATACCGAGGTTTCTCCCGATGTTGCGGAAATTTCATTTGCGATAAAAACTTCGGATATAAAATCCATGCAAAAAGCTACCGCTCAAAACAAGGAAATTTCCGATAAAGTTTATGCAGAGCTTAAATCAATGATTAATCCCGCAACAGGAGATTATATAAAGACTTCTGATTTCAATGCAGCACCTGTATATTCATACTCAAATTCAAAAAGAAATTTTGAAAAATATGAAGTGTCAAACAGAGTAATCGTTCACACAAAATCAATAGATAAAATAGGCAAAATGATTGACAATGCTATCACTGCCGGCGCTACTAACGTGGACAGCCTTTCTTTTTCAATTTCAAACTACGACTCACAATGTAATGAGCTTATTACAAAAGCCGCAAAAAAAGCTTACAACAGAGCAAACATACTGGCAAAAGCCATGAACACATCAATTGCAGGTATAAGCAATTTGAATACCAGCTGTAATACAAACAACGGAAGCCAACCAAGGCTTTATATGGCGAAAAACATGCTTTCCGCTGCTGCTGATTCAAACTCAGAAACGGCTTCCGGAATGTCTATTTCTAACGGAGTTATTAAAATTAACGCAAACGTAAATGCTTCGTTTTTTGTAAAATAGCAAAAATAATTATTACCGTGTTTTATAACTGATGTAAATCTTAATATTTTGTAAAAAACACTATTATTATAAAGGTTTTTATTATAAAATAATTGAGTCACAAATTACGTAATTGGTAGAAAGGATTGTCAAATGGTTCTCGAGATGCCTTATCCTCAGCTTGAGCGTGCAGTTAATCCGACTCACGATATCAGATTATTTTCAGGCCGTTCTAATCCGGCTTTAGCACAGGAAATTGCGGATTATTTGGGTACAAATGTCGGCCCTATGGTTATAAAAAACTTTGCTGACGGTGAGATTTATGTTCAAGTAAAAGAAAGCATCAGAGGCGATGACGTTTTTATAGTCCAGCCTCTTTGTAATCCGGTTAATGAGAATCTAATGGAACTTCTCATTATGATTGATGCATTTAAACGTGCAAGTGCAAAAACTATTACTGCAGTAATTCCATATTACGGATACGCAAGACAGGACAGAAAAACTTCCGGACGTGAAGCTATTACTGCAAAACTTGTTGCTGATTTGCTGACAACAGCAGGTGCAACAAGAGTCCTTGCAATGGATTTACACACAGGTCAGATTCAGGGATTCTTTAATATCCTCGTTGACCATATTTTTGCAGCACCGATTATCGTTGATTACATAAAAGGACTTGATATTAATCCCGACGAAATGGTTGCTGTGTCACCGGATATGGGTGGGGCAAACAGAACAAGATATTTTGCAAAACGCCTTAACTGTCCGATGGCAATTATTGACAAACGTCGTGATAAACACAATGAAGCAATTGCAGCACACATAATAGGCGATGTTGAAGGTAAAATCTGCCTGATGTTTGACGATATGATTGATACCGCCGGTACAATATGCGAAGCATCCAAACTTCTAAAAAGCAAAGGTGCAAAAGCTGTTTATGTAGGTGCAACTCACGCAGTATTCTCTGGCCCTGCAATTGAAAGACTTAAGAATGCGCCAATAGAGGAATGTATTATAACAAATACTATTCCATGGAAGAAAGAAGATTTGCCGTCCAACGTAAAACAACTTTCAGTTGCTCCGCTTTTGGGACAGGCAATTTCCAGAATCCATGACGACGAATCCGTAAGTTCGCTTTTTGGATTTGAAAAGGAAATGAAAGTATAAGATAAATATAATCTATTAAGCCGTGGCGGTGTTCAAATACGAACACCGCCACGGCTCTTTGTAACAATTTCATTGCAATTAATCCTTGTTACAGGTATAACTAGATTATTAAAAGAGAGGCAGATTGTATGGCTTTGTGGCTTTTAACCTTGTTTATTTTGTTTATAGGAACACTTTTTGTATTTTTATCAAAAAACAAAAACATACGTCTTGTGTTAGTGCTATTTTGGATTCCGGCATTAATAGGCGTAATATGTCCTGCATTGAATTCTTTAAGTAATGGAGTAGCATACGGAGCTTCCACGGTAATAGCATTTTGGGGGCAGAATTTGACAGGAATCATTGACCCGCTTTCGGCGTTTTTTCTTTTTGCATTGTCGCTCATTGGAATAATTTATGTTTTATATCGAATCGATACATTTGGAGAAAATACACCAAATCCGTTTCTGTTTATATGCTTAAACCTATTTTTACTTACGGTTTATGCCGGAATCGGAACTACAAACTTATTTTATGTCGCAATTTTAATACTTATAATAAACTTTCTATTTCAGGCTTTTTATATGATGTCTTCCCAAAAAACGGAGTCGGTTTTAAAAAATATTTTGACTTCTGCGCTTTCATTTATTTCCGCAGGATGTTTTTTAATAATTTTGTTTTTAACTTCTCTTCCCGAAACGGCATCTGATTATGCAAACGTGATTCACGCTATCGCAGGAAACGGTGCAAAATATGCGAATGATATTTATATTCTGGCTCTAATCGGAACATTTATTCCGATAATTTTTATCGGCAGGTGCTTGATTTCAAATTTATACGACAAGAATGCTCTTGAAACGGTATTTATAAACACAGTTTCTTATACTATGTTTCTTTATGTGCTGGCAAGATTTGTCGGAATGGGAGCAATACCGCACAATATGGCCTGCAGATATGCAAGTTTTGCGATTGTATCAATTATTACGATGTTATTCGTTATAAATTTTGTGAAGAAGAATTCTGTGTCGGAAAATGTTATTGACTGTTCTTTTATTTTGAAAAATCTGTCCATATTTGGATTAATTACAGCATCATACGGATATTTGTACAAAATACCTGCTATTGCAATATTAGGAATTACATCGGCTTTTGCATTTTTTATAACGTCTGTTACAACGGATTTAATGTTAACACCTAAGATATGCGAAGTTGAAAATGATGAATCTTTAATGAAAAATGAATGTTTCAGGAAAATACTTCCCGCAGGGTTGTTGAATATAGCGGGCATTCCGTCTTTGATAGGGTTTTTAGGCTGGGCTTCTTTAGTTTCGGCTCTTTCTTTTGGAATATACCTTAAAAATATCGAACTCCGTATAATATCATTAATTACAATATCGGTAATAGCAGTTATCTATTTAGCAATACTTTTCAAAACTTTCAGAATCTTTAAATCAAATTATTCCAATCAAATAGAAATCCTTCAAAGTGTAAAACTACCTGTTTGTAAAGGGTTTAGCCCCATTGTTCAGGTACTGATATGCTCTTTTATTTTTGTTTCCGGAACTTTTCTTGAATTTACCTGTAAATATATATTCTGTCCGGTATCTTTTATGGCAGGCGGAACAAACTATCTGGAATTTTTTAAGTTACTTATAAATTATGCAAAAATTTTCGGTATTTTCATCTTATTTGCACTGCTGGCACTTTTAGGTTATATAGTGATAAAAATTATTATAATAAAATATATGCAAAATAGATGATGTATCTTTGCAAAAAAGATACAATAATGTAT
>CALYTW010000070.1 GCA_945487905.1 uncultured cyanobacterium | reverse complement strand
AGGCTTAATTTTAAAGAAATTAGCTACTTGCGCGATTGATTTTCCCGAATCGTTCCCGTAATTATATCAACTCCTGCATTTTTTAAATCATAAAGAGTTTTCTCTATTTCGCTTAATCCTTCTCCAAGACCGACCATAAGTCCTGATTTAGTAATAATTTTTGAATTTTCTTTTATATAGCTTAAAACATTAAGAGAAAGCTTGTAATTACCTTGTGGCCTTGCTGTTTTAAACAATTTTTCGGAGGCTTCTATATTATGATTAAATACATCAGGGCAGGATTTAATTATAATATCGAGTGATTCATATTTACCCCTGAAATCAGGAGTTAGAATTTCTATTTTAGTATTATTGCCGGTTTTTCGAATTTCTGATATGCAGTTAGCAAAATGTTCTGCACCTCCGTCAGGTAAATCGTCTCTCGTAACGGAAGTTATAACTGCATAATTTAGTCCGAGAGCCTTTACCGCTTCAGCGACATGAGCGGGTTCATTGATATTAAGCGGTTCGGGTTTAGCCGAAGAAATATTGCAATAACGGCAATTTCTTGTGCAAACATTACCCATAATAAGAAAAGTAGCCGTATTTTTAGCATAACATTCACTTTTATTAGGACATCTAGCTCCTTCGCAAACAGTATTTAAACATTTTTCTTTTAAAATATGACGTACGGTTTTTGTTCTTTCCGTATCTATAATAGGTCGTTTTAAGTATTCAGGCAGTCTTTGCATTTCACATTTCCATTATCATAAATAACCACATCTAAACAATTATTTACCTCTATTCGTATACTTTTTCTTCAATTACCAGCGGTAAATAAAGTTTTACACAAAATCCGCATTCTTCGTTTGAATAAATTCTGATTTCTCCGCCCATTGCTTCAACCAGACCTTTAACTATATACAAACCGAGCCCTGTTCCTCTAGTGGTTCTGGTTGTAGAATCATCAACTCTGGCAAATTTATCAAACAGTGTTTTTAATTTTTCTCTGGGAATAATATCGTAATCATTTTTTATACTGACTACGAGCCTGTTCTCATGTAGCTCATAATCAATAGTAACAGGACTTTCGCCTTTAGAATATTTAACAGCATTTTCAATAAGGTTAACAAAAACCTGTTCTAATCTATCCATATTTCCCATAACATCAATATCACAAACTACGTTATTAATTATTTGCCTGTTGTTGTCATTTTTAACAAGAATAATTGAATTTTCAATAACGGGGCTTATTGAAACAGGAGAGAGTTCAAAATTTAATCGTTCTCCTTCAATATCAGGTATAACCAAAATATCTTCGATCATTCTTGAAAGTCTTTCGGCTTGTTTTTTTATAATTTTTAAAGATTTTTGTTTAGTTTCCTCATCAATTTGGATATCTTGCCTTAAGAGTCTTGACGTATATCCTTGAATACTTGTTAAAGGAGTGCGAAATTCGTGGCTTACGGTGTCAACCATATTGGAACGAAATTCGTTCAGTTGTTTAAGCTCTTTATTTTTTTTGTTTAATTGAATATATGACTTATGAATTTGCGCAATCATTCTGTTAAATTCATTGCCTAGAAATACAATTTCAAATGGGGTAAATATATTTGTTAAAAGACGAATACGCCTTCTGTAATTACCTTTTGAAATTGCAATAATAGCTTTAAATAACTGCCTTATATTTGTGTAAAGGTATGAAGTATAAAGTCCTACGACAAAAAATACAGCCAAAATCGTAAGCAGAATAGATAAAATTATTTTATCTCTGTTGTAGTCAATAAGATGTTTTGTTAAATCTTCCGTTGTATTGACTATTATTGTAATTTCCGGATTAGATTTTTTATGATAAGCAATCGGTTGATTTTTAATTTTTCCGTAAATAACAGTTTTATCTGGTTCTAAATTTTTTGGTAATTGATGTAAACAGCTTCTAAAAACTTCTTCTTCATAATTTGCCGAAGCAAGCAGTGTATTATCATCGTTGGTTATAACATATATTTGGCGTTTATCATTGTCAATTGTTTTAAACAATTTTTCCTTAATGTTTTTTATATCCAAAACCGCCACAAGATAATTTCCGTCAGAAAGTTTTTTTGAATAAACGGCATTGCCGTTTTCAATCTGATATTTATCAAAATCTTTTAAATTATATGGTTTAATAATTTTAAGCTCTTTGTAAAATGACATATCTTTTATAATGCTTTTTAAATAAGCTTCGTCTTCCTCCATTGAGCCGTAATATTCGACCGTAGAAGCAATTTGAGAAAGCTCATTATCAATAGATTTTTGAAAAACATCAGCTTCTTCGGATACAATATTTGCAACCATAATTGCAGCTTCTCTGAGCTGAGAACGATTTGACTGCTGATTAATATTGTTTATAACAAGACCGCTGATAGCCATGGGAATAATTACCGCAAAAAATATTACGATAATAATTTGTTCTGCAATTTTCAATCTTCTTTTGCTAAAAAATTGAACCATTATATTCCTCTAACCAAAAGGTGTCAGTTTGTAACCGACATTTGTTACAGTGTGAAGATATTTTGGATTTTTCGAATCTTCTTCTATTTTGTTTCTCAAACCTCCGACATGAACTCTTAACATTCTTACATCATCATCGCTTGAATATCCCCAAACTTCCTCAAGAAGGGTTGCAAGAGTAACCGGCTTATTAAAATGCTGCATTAAGCAATATAAAATTTCGAATTCCGTCGGAGTAAGCTTGACCTTTTTGTTTAAAATAACGGCTTCTAACGAATCCGGTAAAATTTCAATATTCCCCACATCTAAAATTTCAGAAGAATTCATCGATTCAACCTGAGGCTGGGTTCTCCTTAAAAGGACACGAATTCTGAGTAAAACTTCTTGAACATCAAATGGTTTAACCAAATAATCATCAGCCCCGCTGTTAAATCCGCTGGTCTTATCTCCAATTGTACCTTTAGCTGTAAGCATAAGAATCGGAACATTAATTTTTGCCTGACGAATATTTTTACAAACGTCAAATCCGTTCATCTTTGGCATCATAACATCCAAAAGAATTATATCATACTTATTGTTTAATGCTTTATTGAGTCCTTCCATTCCGTCTGAAGCGGTATCTGTATAATATCCGCTGGATGAAATATCAAACTCTAACAAATCTCTTATTTCCGTATCATCATCAATAATAAGAATTCTCTTTTGTTCGCTCATAAAACACCCTATTCATAATCATAATATACAAAAGGTGTTTTTTAAACAAATTGTAAATATATATTGAGAATAAACTGATATTGCCGAATAATAAAAATTGATGTATAATTAACTCGTGTAATCCAATCAAGGAGAGAGTATGAGCGAGGTTTGCGAAAATTGGACACAGTGGTTGAAACAAAATCGATTTGCAGGACAAACTCCTGAAATGATTGAACAGACGATAAAATGGCTTGAAGCTGTAAGAGATGTAATACTTGTGTATGCCGAAATCCAACCGCATGAGACTATACTTGATATAGGGACGGGTACGGGCTTGCTGGCATTCAAGGCATTAGAGCTTCAGAATTGCAAAGGAAATGTAATTTTTTCTGATAAATTTCAAGATTGTTTGCTGGATTGCCAAAGAATACTTGACCAATCGTGCATAAACGAAGGATATCAAATGCTTCTATGTCCCTGTGAGCATATAGCGTTGCCGGACAGCACTGTTCATAAAGCGTTGATGCGGTCAGTTTTGGTTCATATAGTTAATAAACAGCCTGCAATCAATGAAATATACAGGGTTTTAAAACCTGGGGGCAAGTTCTGTGCATTTGAGCCGATTATTAGTTCAAATACAAGATACTGGGAAATATTAGACCCTGTTTATATTGATAAATATGAAGATTTTAAGAAGGCGGAAAATGAAATGATGGAAAATCCGCTTGATTCACTTTGTAATTTTGACCAAAACACCTTAAAAATGAATCTTGAAATTGCGGGATTTTCTAATTCTGACGTAAAACTCCAAGAGGTTAAGTCGAATTATGTTGTTCAGGAAGGAATGGTTGCACAATGGTTTAACAATCCGCCTTCGCCCGGACAGCCTACAACAAAAGAAAGGTATATGAAGTATTTTGATGAAGGTGCTGTTGATAAATTTATATCTGATGCTCAAAAGTATTTAACAGGTAGAGAGATTAGTTTAAAAACAAATGCAGTATTTATTAATGCAACAAAATAGTGGTAAATAGGATAAATCGAGGTAAAATGGAAAAACAAACAGCAATTATAATACCGGCTCGTTATGGCTCATCGAGACTTGAGGGTAAGCCTTTGCTTGAAGCCTGCGGGAAACCTGTTATTCAATGGGTTTGGGAAAAGGGAAGCAAATGTAAAGGAATAGACAGAGTTATTGTCGCAACCGATGATGAAAGAATTTACAATGCGTGCAAAAAATTTGGTGCAGAGGTCGAGATGACTTCAACCGAACACAAAAGCGGAAGCGACAGAATCGCCGAAGTCGCATCAAGACATCCTGAAATAGCATTCATTATTAATCTTCAAGGAGATGAACCGCTGATAGAAGAAGATAATATACGACTTGTAAGAAAAGGTGTTGTAGAAGACGAAAACGCTGATATTTCAACTTTGGTTCGACTAATTGAAACAGAAGACGAGGTTAATAATCCAAATATTGTAAAATGCGTATTTGACTTAAACGGGTATGCTATGTATTTTTCTCGTTCAAAGATTCCTTATGAAAGAAGTATAAATACAAGTGGCGCTTGGAAATTCTATGGACATTTGGGGATATACGGTTATAAAAAAGAGGCTTTGTTTAAAATGACAAAACTTCCTCAATCTCCTTGCGAGAAGGCTGAAAGCCTCGAACAGCTAAGAGCTTTACAGAACGGTATGAAAATAAGAGTTTCAATTGTAAACAATGTTCCAGTGGGGATTGATACAATTGAGGATTTTGAAAAATTTAAAACTATGGTTGAGGTTTAAGATTGGATGAACCTTAAAACAGAAATAACTAAAACTCATTACAATAAAACTCCTAACGGATTGTTTTTTAACATTCTCAAGTTTTTTTCGCTTTTTTACGGAATGGGAAGCCGGTTTAAAAATTTTTTGTATGATAATCAAATTCTCAAACCTCAAAAAGTAGATGCTTTTGTAATTTCTGTTGGTAATTATACAACTGGCGGAGTTGGAAAAACTCCGGTAGTAGCGGAATTGGCAAGATATTTTGTTAATAAAGGGGAAAAAGTTGCTGTAATATCAAGAGGGTATGGCGGAAAACTCAATAACAAAGTGGTAAATGTAATTTCTGACGGAATAAATCTTTATTATAACGCTGATATGGCAGGAGACGAACCTTATTGGCTTGCCGTAAAACTTAATATGTGTGCTGTTTTAACATGTTCAAATCGTTTTAAAGCATGCAAATATGCTGTTGAAAAAATGGGAATAGAAAAAATAATTCTTGATGACGGATTTCAGCACAGAAAATTGCATCGGGATTTGGATATTGTGCTTGTTGATTCGGAAAAACAGTTTGGCAACGGATATCAACTGCCGGCTGGCCCTTTGAGAGAAGGTGTGGACAATAATACAAGGGCGGATAAATTGGTAGTCGTAAGTAAAAACACAAATCACGAAAATGCACAAAAATTTTCTGATAAAATATCGGAAAAATTTGGCAGACAGACTGTACTCTGCAAAATAGAACCGGATTATGCTTATAACATAATTTCAGGAGAACACTTAAGTAATGGGGCAGAAATAACTGCAATATCTGCTATAGGTCAGCCGGAACAGTTTTACGGTTTTTTAGGAAAGGATTTTGTAATAAAAAACAAAATTACATACGATGACCATCATCAATATAGCCCAAAGGATATAGAAAATCTTGACGGAATAATTGTAACTACCGAAAAAGATGCCGTTAAATTAGCGCTTTTAGGAAATACAAATATATATGCACTTAAGCTGAAAACGGATATAAATATAGAAGAACTTATAAAAATATAAAATGGAGAGAAAAAATGTCTGTGGATGATACTTTAGTAATGATATTAGCTGGAGGAGAGGGCAAAAGACTTTATCCTTTAACTCAAGACCGAGCAAAGCCCGCTGTTCCGTTTGGCGGAAGGTACAGAATTATTGATTTTGTATTGAACAACTTTATTAATTCAGGTTTTTTCAAAATAAAAGTATTAACACAATATAAATCAGATTCGCTGAATAAACACATAACGCACGGGTGGACACTCTCTCCTTTTTTGAATCAGTACGTAGACTTGGTTCCTGCGCAGATGAGAACCGGCGGAAGCTGGTATAAAGGTACTGCAGATGCTGTTTATCAGAATATTTTTCATATACACGATGAAAATCCAGATTATGTATGTGTTTTTGGCGGAGACCATATTTATAAAATGGATGTTTGGCAAATGCTTAAATTTCATAAAAAATCAGAAGCTGATTTAACAATTTCGGCAATACCTATTCCTATTGAAAAAGCGGGTGAATTCGGTATAATGGAAGTTGATGAAAATTGGAGATTAACGGGTTTTGTAGAAAAGCCTAAAACTCCGCCAAAACCAATTCCGGATAACCCCAAAATGTGTCTTGCATCAATGGGCAACTACATTTTTACAAAAGATATTTTGCTTAATGCACTCGAAAAAGACTCGAAGATAGAAGAATCAAATCACGATTTTGGTAAAAATGTTATTCCGATGCTTCTCAAAGAGGGCAAAAATGTTTTTGTATACAATTTTGCTAATAATCATTTTGCCGGGATGACCAAACGTGAAGAAGGCTATTGGCGAGATGTAGGAAGCATTGATGCATACTGGCAGGCAAATATGGATTTGCTGGAATATGAACCGGAACTAAACCTTTATTCAAAAGACTGGCCTTTGAGGACATTTAGCTATAATTATCCTCCGGTAAAATTTATCTGGCAGGAAGGCGACAGAGTGGGTATGGCAACTAATTCTATGGTATCGGAAGGTTGTATTGTATCTGGCGGTACAATATCAAGATGCGTACTATCTCCGGAAGTCAAGATAAACAGCTTTTCTCAAGTTACTGACAGTATACTGATGGAAAATGTAAATGTCGGAAGATATTCGGTCATTAAAAAAGCTATAATTGATAAAAATGTTACGATTCCTCCTTATACAGAAATCGGAATAAACAGAGAAGATGACATAAAAAGAGGCTTTTATGTTTCAGAAGGCGGAGTGACTGTTGTTCCAAAGGGTGCAAAGTTATGATAAAACTTATTGCAACTGATATAGACGGAACAATTTTAATTCCTGAGGGTGAATTTACACAAAGAGTGATTGATTGTATAAATACGATTAAGGAACGTGGCATAAAGGTGGTGCTTGTAACTGGCAGAATGAATTATGCCGCAAAGATTATTGCAAATAAACTTAATCTAACTACACCGATTGTTTCCTATCAGGGCGGTTTGGTTACGGAGGGCGCAAATA
>CALYTW010000069.1 GCA_945487905.1 uncultured cyanobacterium | reverse complement strand
CTTGGTGTTTGGTTCGCTGTTGACAACAATGTTGCTGCAGCCTGCTGAAGAATCTGTGCCTTGATATAGTTTGAAGATTCTTCTGCTATATCAGCATCTCTCAATGTTGATAATGAAGATGTAATGTTTTCAGACTGAACTGCAATAGATTCGATAGCTGAATCAATTCTGTTTTGTGCAGCACCAAGAGTTGTCGTTCTGTTTGAAAGTTCTTTGATTACGTTGTCTATTTTGTTTAACATTGCAGCAGGATCTGCCGAAACCGGATCTCCGTCTTTATCGTAGCCGGTGCACGCATTCGCTACTGCCTCTCTTGTTGATAATGAATCATCGGTAGAACCGTCGCCCTTACTGTATTTTTTAAATAATTCCCCAACTTCAGCTTTTTTGAACAAGTCAGCTTTAAGTTCGATTTGTGAATCGCTATTAGAATAAAGACCTACCTGAAGTTTGATAGCTCCCATGGATTCGTCCATCAAGTGCTGTCCGTTAAATTCGCAGTTCTTTGCAATACGGTCAACTTCTTCAAGTCTTGCATTAATTTCTGAACGAATTGCTTTTAATGAAGACGAACCGTAAGTTCCGTTAGCAGCTTGTTCGGTCAGGTCTCTTACACGTTGTAAGTGAGTAGAAATTAATGAGTAGTGGTCTTCAAGTGTTGACATCATGTCTGCACCTGTTGCTGCATTGTCAGCTGCTACGTCTAATGAACTTAACTGAGTTTCCCAGTTTCTTGCAATTGAATAACCCGCTGCGTTATCCCCTGCGTAGTTAATCTTGTAACCTGTGGTCATTCTCTCAATTGCTTTATTTAATGAAGTTGTTGCTTTCGATAAATTATTTTGAGCTACGATTGAACTCAAGTTCGTGTTGATTGTAAGTGCCATTTCAATAATCCTTTCTGGTCACACCCTCTTTTTTTTCGTGTGAGCATCCTTGCTTCTATACTTCCCTAATTCCACATATCAAAAATTGTGTAACACCATGTGTTTTGTTTTGTTACAAAACGTTACATAATACGGTTAAACCCCTTTTATAATACGATTTTTACTTTTTGGAATAATTAAATTTTATTTACTGCGAGTTTTGGAAAAAATTTTAAAGTATAATTATTTTAATGAAATATGCAACAGTAATAATTAATATAAAAGGATTGGGAGTTAAGACATTCAGCTACAATATTCCGGCTGAAATGGAAAATGTTATTCAAGCCGGTCAAGCCGTGCTTGTGCCTTTTGGCAGGCGAGGGCTGGTAAATGCTTTTGTTGTCGGATTTACAGACTATGTTCCCGAAGGAATAAGAGTAAAAAAAATAAACAAAATTCTGGATGAAACCCCTTTGTTTTCAATAAAATATCTTAAATTGCTTGAATGGGCAGCAAATTATTACTGTACAGACTTTGTTACGGTGCTTAATTCAGCAATTCCTTTAAAACTTATAGAAAAAAATTCTAAAACAGAAATGTCAGTCGAGATTACTCCAATGGGAGAACAGATTTTATCATTCGGTAAAACGCCAAAAGAGTGCGGAATTACAAAACGACAGCTTGAAATTTTAGGACAATTAAAAGTATTCGGTAAAATTTCACTTCTTGATTTTGAAGAACAATCAAAAACTACAAGAGCTACAATGAAAAAACTTGAAGAATCCGGACTCGTTAAATTTAATCTTGAATACATTTACAGAAATCCCTTAACCATATTTAAAGATATTCCTGTAGAACCGCTTTATGAGCTTTCAGATGTTCAAGAAGAAGTTTATCAAGGTATTAAAAAGAAATTACGTTCGCCGAATCCGATTCTTTTACACGGTGTAACAGCTTCCGGAAAAACAGAAGTATATTTTAAGCTTATAAAAGATGTTATAGATTCAGGTAAAAACGTATTGTTTTTAGCTCCTGAAATTGCTCTTGCCTCTCAATTAACAAAGCGCCTTGCGAAAAAATTCGGAATAAAAGATGTTGCAATTTGGCACAGCAGTATCTCTGACGGTGAGAAATATGATGTTTGGCAAAGACTTTACAAAAATGAAATAAAAATTCTTGCAGGCGCTCGCTCTGCTGTTTTTGCTCCTTTGCAAAATATAGGATTGATAATAATTGATGAGGAGCATGAGGGTGCATATAAGCAGGCAAGTCCTGCCCCAAGATACGATGCAAGAGTCATAGCCAAAAGGCTTGCACAATTCCATCAAGCACCGCTGCTGCTGGGTTCGGCAACACCGGATGTTTCGTCGTATTACTATGCATTAAATAATAATAATTTGTTTCAAATGCTCAAAAGATATAACAATGCACCGCTAGCGAAGCCCGAAGTCGTCAATATGCAGGAATACGGAAAAGCTTCTTATAGGGGCATTATTTCAAAGCCTTTGCAAACAGAAATAACAGATGCGGTTGAAGGGGGTAAGCAGGTAATACTCTTGATGAATAGAAGAGGATATTCAACATACACGCAGTGCAAATCTTGCGGTAATGTTATTGAATGTCCGGATTGTTCAATACCTATGGTTTGGCATTCGGACGGCAAAAAGCTAAAATGCCACTATTGCAACAAGGAAATGAGTATGCCGGATTATTGTCCTTCGTGCGGAAGCGATGCTCTCTCAAACTCAGGGTCAGGTACTCAAAAAATAGAAACTCTGGTCAAAGAGCTTTTCCCAAAGTACAGAGTAGAGCGAATTGACAGTGATATTTTAACCAAGAAAAACGCTCATATAGAACTTTTAAACAGATTTCAAAAAGGAGAAATCGATATTCTTGTCGGTACTCAAATGATTGCAAAAGGTTTGGATAACCCTAATGTTACACTAGTAGGTGTAATTAGTGCAGATACAGGATTTTCTGTTCCTGATTTCAGAGCCTCGGAAAGAGGTTTTCAGCTCTTAACACAGGTTGCCGGACGTGCAGGACGCGGGGAATATAAGGGGAAGGTTCTTTTTCAAACATATAATCCGGATTATTATGCATTCCAAACAGCCAAAACACAGGATTATGAAAAATTTTTTGATACTGAAATTAAGGCAAGGCAAGAGTTTGATTACCCGCCGTTCAGTCAAATAATAAGAATAATACTATCGTCCGTTAACAATTTTAGGGCTGAAAAATCAGCTATGGAAATTGCAATGAGGCTTAATACAATGACAGAAAAGTTTGGGTTTACGGAATACCTTGAAACTTTAGGGCCTACTCCGTGTATTATTGCAAAAATTAACGGACACTACAGATTCCAGATATTAATAAAAAATAAACTTTCGCAAAAAGGTCATGACTTTGTATCAAAATTCCTAAACAAGGTCACTTTGCCTAAAGATATCAGGCTGGCTGTTGATGTCGATCCGCTTGATATTTTATAGAACCTTTTGGTATCATATACTTATATTTTTAGGGGAACGGATACTGATGAAAACTATCGTATATTTGCTTAAGAAACTGGAAGAAATGGGCATTACTGATTTCTTCGGACTTCCGGGAGATTATAATTTTAATATTGTTTCACAAATAGAAAAAAATCCGAATTTGAACTGGATAGGATGCACTAATGAGCTTAATGCAGGCTATGCATCTGACGGTTATGCAAGAGAAAAAGGGTTTGGCGCATTGGTAACTACATACGGTGTAGGAGAACTTAGTGCAATAAATGCAATAGCCGGAAGTTTTGCCGAAAATGTTCCTGTTATACATATAGTAGGAACACCTCCTCTTGATGCTTTTAAAAGTGAAAAGATACTGCATCACAGTTTTCAGGGTGCTGATTCCAAGGTTTATATGAAAATGCACGAAGCTGTTACTTCTGCTTCAGCATTTTTGAATAAAGACGGTGCAAAACTCGAAATTGACAGAGTTTTAAAAACTTTTTACAAAGAAAGAAAGCCTGTATATCTGGCTATTCCATCTGATATTGCGGTTATGGAAATATCGGATAGAGAAATAGATTATGACTGGGTTAGTGATTCGGAGAATCTGGAAACTGCAGTAAAACTAATTTCGGATAAAATTAACAAAGCGTTCAAGCCGGCTATTCTTGCCGATTCATTGATAAACAGGTTTGGGGCAAAAAAAGAATTTGATACTTTTCTTGAACAAGCATCTGTACCTGCCGTAAACTTTCTTACCGGAGCAGGAATTATTGATGCAAATTACAAGAATTTTGCGGGCAATTTCCTCTCTACATACGGAAATTTGACTGCTAACAGTCTTATGAAAGAAACGGATTGCCTAATCTCTGTCGGTGTTATAAACGGTGATTTGAATTCGTATGGTGCAAAGTTGCCGTATAAAATTAATTCTCATATCGCAATATATGGAACGTATTCTTATATTGACGGAATAAAATATGACAACATTAAAATGTCTGACGTGCTTATCGGGGTTTCAAAAAATTTAAGAAATAAAAAATCAGCAATAAAAGTCGAGGATATTGGCTATGAGTCAATGCCTCCTGCCAGAGAAGCTTTGAGTTCAAACTATATATATTCAAGACTTCAAAGTTTTATAAAGGAGGGAGATATTATTATAGCCGAAACAGGACTCATTTCTCACGGAATTTTTAAAATGAAACTGCCCTCTAATACCAAAATACACTCACAGCTTATATGGTGTTCTATAGGATGGGCAACAGCATCCGCTCTCGGAGTTTGTATCGCAAATCCTAACGCACGTGTTGTTCTGGTTACCGGAGACGGTGCACATCAAATAAGTGCAATGGAAATAGGTAATATGCACCGTTATGGTGTAACCCCACTGATTCTTGTAATCAACAATGACGGCTATGGGATAGAAAGACTCCTTTTCGGAAACGAAAAGGCTAAATTTAATGATATTATGCAAATGGATTATTCAAAGTTTGTTCGCTCTTTCAAAGGAGAAGTTTGGTCAACTTGTGTTAATACAGAAGATGATTTTGACAAGGCTCTTAGAGTTACACAAATTATGGATAAACTCTGCTACATAGAAGCAGTTACAAATAAATCGGATATTCCGGATACTGCTAACTGTTTATTCTATTTAAACGATTCGGAAAAATTTGTATCAAAATCGGAACAGAGTGATGAACAATTATCTGTTTCCGGCATTAATAATAATTATGAAACAAGCGTACATGCGAGTATTAAAGAGTTTGAGGGGTAAATTCAGGGGTAAATTAATGGGTAAATTATTTGTAATTTCAGGTTCTTCAGGCGTAGGAAAAGGTACTCTCTTAAAGTCCTTTCTTTCAAAACATCCGGATTTTAAACTCTCTGTATCCTGCACCACACGTAAACCTCGTCAGGGAGAAATCCATGGTATAAATTACTTCTTTTTAACTCAAGATGAATTCGATAATTTGGTAAAAAATAATGAGTTTCTTGAGTGGGCTGAGTTTTCGGGCAATTGTTACGGAACGCAGAAGGCTTATGTGGAAAGAAAACTCGCAGAAGGAAAAAATCTTATACTGGAACTCGATACTGTAGGGGCTTTAAATGTCAAAAAAATTATACCCGAAACAGTTTTGATATTTATTCTCCCGCCTTCTTTTGAAGAATTGGAATCTCGCTTGAGAGGAAGACATACGGAAACGGAAGACGCTATTCAAAGACGACTCGCTTCTACAAAATTCGAAATAGAAAATTCCAAAAACTTTGATTTTAAAGTCGTTAACGATGATATTGAAAGAGCATTGAAAGAATTAGAAAGCATTATGTGCTGAGAGGGTTTGTATGAAAATAAAAGAAATTATTGATACGCTTAAAATCAAAACCGATATACCTGTAGAGATTTTGGATAAAGATGTTTCCATTTCAACCGACACAAGAACTATTCAAAAGGGCGATTTTTATCTGCCCCTAAAAGGCACAAGTTTTGACGGAGAAAAATTTATTGAGCAAGCACTTGAGAAAGGTGCAATCGGTGCTTTTTACATCGATGACAACAATTTACCGAATAAAAAGGCTGTGTTTATAAAGGTTCCGGATACATTAACGACATATCTTCAACTTGCAAATTACAGAAGGAATAAGCTTAATCCGACGGTTGTCGCCGTTACCGGAAGTTCTGGAAAAACTACAACAAAAGAGCTGGTGGCATCTGTTGCCGGAGTAAAATATAATACTTTTAAAACACCTTTAAATCACAACAACGAAATAGGTTTTTGTCAGACAATTTTTGAAATGCCGGATAACACAGTGGTTTTGGTTCTGGAAATGGGTATGCGTGGTTTAGGCGAAATAGAATTGCTTTCTAAATATGCAGAACCTGATATTTCCATAATTTGCAATGTCGGAACTGCACATATCGGACGATTGGGGTCAAGAGAAAATATTGCAAAGGCTAAGTGCGAAATTGTTAAGTACCAAAAGGGTAAATACTTTATTGCACACGATGACGAACTTATCCGTAAAACAGTGAAATTTGACGGCGAAAAGATTTATTACTCAATTAGAGACGTGAATATACTTCAAAGCGAGGTAAATTATTCTCAGTTTGAGTATCGAGGCAATATTTATGAACTCAATGCCGGTGGAAAATATAATATTGAAAACGCTCTTTCTGCCATCAATACGGGTTTAAAATTAGGCATGAAAGTAAACGAAATACAAGAAGGGTTAAAGAAATATAAGCCGATAGAAAAACGCTGGGAAGCGGTAAATGTAAATGGTTTTGAAATTATAAATGACAGTTATAACGCAAACCCTGAATCTATGCGTGCTTTTGTTGATACTATTTTTGATTTGTATGACAATTATGCTATTATTCTCGGTGATATGGGCGAACTCGGTGTAAACGAGATTCAATACCACAAAGATCTCGGACAATACATAAATAATCATAAAAAGCTGAACTCAAATTCTCTAATAATAACAATTGGCGAACTTTCTGAAAATATTTCAAAAGAAATCGTAAACTGTAAAAAAATACATTTTAAAGATATTGAGCAAGCTGTTGATTATGTAAAACAAAATATTACAAAAGACACGAGAATTTTTTTAAAAGCTTCCAGAAGCATGAAATTTGAAAGGATTATAGAATCTCTATAAAAAGACAAAATATTCTATCTTACGGTTTTTCGTAAAAGCATCAAAGGTTCTTCGATGTCATCTTGTACAACTTCAAATTTGAATTTTTTATAAAAATCAATTGCCTCCTTTACAGAATTAAGATATATATTTTTATCTTGTTTGAGGGTTATGATTGATTTCATTAATGAAGCACCAATTCCTTTGAACGGTTTGTTCCTTTTTGACCGGATACAATCGGGTCTTGTTTGAAGATAATGTATTTTGTAATATTTTTCATCTTCTTTAACATCTATAAGACCCAATATTTTTTCGGGTTGAAGTTTTTTAAAGTTACCTTCTTGTTCTGTTAAAGCATAAATCGTTATTTTTCTATGTGTTGGTTGAAAATAATCTATCAAAATAGATTCCAGATATCCTGCCTTCCATTTTATTGAGGCGTCCTGCAGAGAATTTTGGTCGGCTTTGTTATGACATAATTTTACAAGGGAAACTTCTTTCTCTCCATAACGTCCGTTAGGTTTGCGTGCTTGCACGATAGAATTGTTTACAAATTTTGCTTTAAAACTTATTGTGTCCATAATTCTCTTAAAACCCGAAAATATTTTTTTTGTTAAGAGGTGGAATGACATGGGTGTAAAGGATTTGGGTGGGAGA
>CALYTW010000068.1 GCA_945487905.1 uncultured cyanobacterium | reverse complement strand
TATAATTTTCTTATGAGCAAAATTCGCAAGCTTTATTATTTTGATAAGAAAAAAACGATGGAGATGGTGTCGTTTTTGAACAATCATTCCGGAGATAATTACCTTTGCGGAATAATGTTTAATCCGTTTATTATGCTCCATCATTTACTTCCGTTGAGGTTTAAGTATCTCCCCGAGTCCTATGTTCTGCAGGATAAGAAAGAAATAAAAGGATTGATTACGGTTGCACCAAACAGAAGTGTACAAAAAAAGGTTGAAATAAAAAAACTTTTCTTTGAAGAAAAGGCTTATGAATATGCTTATGATTTGGTTCAATATGCAGTATCAAGATATAAGGCGATGGGAGCGACATCTGTAGTTGTTAAAGTTGATGATTATTTGCCTGAATTAACTACTTTATTTGTTTCAAAATGCGGTTTTAGCCAAATTTCATACGAAAAATTGTGGAGAATAACCAAATTTTCGGAAGTTAAATACGACAAAAATAATTACAGGTATTTCAGAAATTCCGATGCGCAAACTATAGCAAACATAAACAATGATTCTGTTCTTCCCCACTTTAGACCGCTTCTCAGTGCAGATGCTAAAGAGTACAAGGATAGTTTGTTTACTGGTCTTTCTTATTATAGCGAGTACAAATACACGATAATTGATAAAAAGACCGGAAATATCACTGGATGCATAATAATAAGAACTTATGATAACGAAAATTATCTTGTTGATGTAATTCAAAATGATTGGGCATTTATAGATATAAACGAAATTTTAGCTTATGCGACAGATAAAATTAAGCACAGACACAAGAAATTCGGCTTGTTTGTAAAAAGCAAAAGATATACATCTCTTGGCGAAAAGTATGAAAAAGTCTTTATGGAAAACGGTTATGAATGTGTACAGAATCAGCTTGTTTTAACAAATTCTTCTGCAAAAGTACTCAGAGTTGAAGAAAAAACGGGCAAATATACTGCAGTAGGAGATTTTTATCCTTCAAACGTAATGCCTACTTAATAAAGTGATTTTCTAAAGTCTTTTATTTCTTCACTTCTTTCGGGATAGTGTTTGTCCAAAAGGTTTTCAAGGCATAATTGAAGTGCTTTTAGTCCAGCTTTAATGTTTTCTCCATTCATATTAATCATATCCGATGCCATTTGGGTATTTGAAAGAGCAAGCCTTGTTGTATCTCTAAATCCTGATGCAGCAAGAACTTGTGCAAGTTTATTATCCTTTATATTCATACATAAAGCCTGTGCTACAACCATTGGTATATGTGAAATCAGTGCTGCAGCTTTATCATGTTCTTCAGGTGTCGTAATGACAACACTTGCACCTAAATCCTTAATTACGGATTCCAGCTTGTCTTGTTCTTCCTCTATTTGACTATCTAACGGTGTTATTACCCACTTTGCACCATTAAATAATTCCGGAAACGAACTGCTCCAACCGCTGTTCTCGGTTCCTGCCATCGGATGTGAGGGAATAAAATGATATTTATATTTTTTCTTTGATACAAAACCTTTCAAACTGCAAACATCGGTAACAATTGTAGTTTTATCAAGATATTCTTCTAATTTATCTAAAATATCAAGAGTAACACTCATTGGTGTACATACAAAAACAATTTCGCAAGATTTTAAAACGGAATATTCATTAAAAACATTTTCTCTGGCCACACTTCTTGACACACCTACGACTTCGTATTTTGATTGAGCTTCAAGATTTTTAAATATTGAACCGCCTATTAAACCTAACCCGATAACCCCTATTTTCATATATTACCCCTTTACAACAGATTCTTATGGTTGAACTTCTTTTTACCTTCAACATAATCCTTCACGATATCTCCGTTTCCTTGTATCTTGTATTTGTATATTGTCAAACCTTCAAGACCTACAGGACCTCTTGCGTGGGTTTTGTTTGTAGAGATTCCGACTTCTGCCCCAAAGCCGTAGCGAAATCCGTCTGCAAATCTTGTAGAAACATTGTGATAAACTCCTGCAGAGTCAACCGTATTCATAAATATTTCGGCATTTTCGCGAGATTCAGTAATAATTGAATCCGTATGACCTGATGAATATTTGTTGATATGTTCTATAGCTTCTTCTAAGCTCGAAACCTCTTTAACGGCAAGAATTTTATCCGAATACTCTTTGTGCCAGCTTTCAGGGGTAAATATCAATTCTATGTCGGCATTTCTTAATACATTTAACAAGTATTCTTTTTTTGAAAAATCTTTATGTATCAAAAGTGTTTCAACAGAATTACAAGCGCTCGGATATTGAGTTTTTGCATCTATAACTATTCTTTCAGCTTTGTCATAATCAGCTGATTTATCTATAAAAATATGGCAAATCCCGTCAGCATGTCCTAGGACAGGTATTTTTGTGTTTTCTTTTACAAATTTAACAAGACTGTTTCCCCCACGAGGAATGATTAAATCAATATAGTTATCTTGTTTGAGCATTTCAGCAACATCTTCTCGTGTAAACACTTGAGTTAAGACATTTTCCGGAAAACCATCAATCTTTTTTAAAGCATTTTGGATTGTTTCCATGATTGCTTTATTTGTATTTACGGATTCTTTTCCCCCCTTTAGGATAACAGCATTTGAAGATTTTATTGCAAGAGCTGAAATTTGCGAAATAACATCCGGTCTTGCTTCAAAAATTATTCCCAAAACTCCGATTGGACAGGAAACTTTTGTCAAAACCAACCCGGTATCAAGGCTTCTTTGCATAAGAACCTTACCTATCGGATCTTCAAGTTCATAGACATCAACAATTCCCTGAATCATATCCCGCATTTTGTTTCCATCAAGTTTTAACCTGTTATAAACAGCTTGGCTCAGCTTCCCGCTTTCAACTTTTGATTTTGCATTTGCAAGGTCAAGAGCATTTGCAATAAGTATTTTTTCTTTGTTTAAATCTAAAGTTTCTGCAATTTTTAAAAGTGCTGAATTCTTGACTCCGGTAGAAACGGATGCAAGTTTTTTAGAAGCTGTCTTTGCGTTTAAAGCTATATTTTCAAAATTATTTTCTGTCATAAAATTTCTCACGTGTGTGTTATAATTTTATCATAAATTGTATTAATTATGTGTATTAAAGTTTTTATGTTTTTTAGTTCGTAAAATCGGAGCATATATAATGAATATAAAATTCCAACCGGTACATCTTAACAACAATCCAAGCTTTAAGGCTTATCCTCTGGCAAAGTATTCATACTTGCACGGAGAAGCAAAGGATATCTTTGTTTATCAGCTGGAAAAGAGAGATGTCGGTTTTATGAAAAATTTATCCGAAAATATAGATAAATTTTATAAAAAGCACGAGGTCGAGGACTGGTCGACAAAACAAGTTATGAAAGAAGCAATTGATGCAGGGGTAAGTATTCTACAAAGTGAAAAAGAGGATAAAGCAAAGGTTTTAATGGCATTTGCCGATAATGAACCCAGTGCAATTTTAATAGGAAATATTCTAAAAAAAGATAAAAACGGGAATTTACACTATTCAAGCCGTAAAAATCATTCGAAAGACGAAACAGAACTGGATTGGCTTGTAACATGGAATAAAAAAATATTTGGCGAGGGGAAAGTTATTGTATCTGAGTTCTTCCACCGTGTAGTAAAAGACGGGTTTAAACAAATTTACGTTCGTTCGGAAGTTCCTGAAAAATCTTTTGCCCTGGAATTTTATAAAAAAATGGGATTTAAACCCTTATCAGACAAGCAGAGAAAACTTCAGAGAAAAAACGATAATAATTACTTAATTGGAGAGTATGACGTTGCGGATGACCCTGTAGTGCCTATGAAAGCGACTATTAAAGACATTAGACAAGCTCTTGAAAAGAGAAGCAGAGAAATGTACAGAGAAGAAATAGAAAATCCTTATAGTATTGATTTAATGTTAAAAGTATAGCTTACTTGGTGCTCAACACGATGCATACAAATGTTTTTATTATATTATGTTTAATTTTTAATCTTAATAATAAAGTTTTTGCATCGGACTTTGAATACGGATATACAACAGAAGGTTTTAAGTAATTCAACATAATTATAGCGAAAGTTTCTACCAATATGTTTGGTGTTCTGAACATAACGTAACAGAAGAACATTAGAAAAGACTCTTTTAAAATGGCGCGCGTGGCAAGATTGTCTTTATGCCATCCAGACAAAAAGCCGAGTGACAAAAGACACTCGGCTCTTTATTCGCGCGTGGCAAGATTCGAACTCGCGACCTTTTGGTTCGTAGCCAAACGCTCTATCCAACTGGGCTACACGCGCTTACTTTTCCTGTAGAAAATGTAAGCTTAAAGACTTTTTGTAATTCTTTTAGTTACTTTTCCTCTACCTTTTAGCGGGCCATTCCGCATATATGAATATACCAACAACATAAAAACTTTTCAAGTTTTTAATTTTGTATTCATGGCTATTTAATTAATAATTTTAGCGTGGTATTCTTATTTTGTGAGGGTAAATTTATGATTTATAATAACATTTTAGAGCTTATCGGAAATACTCCTCTTGTAAAATATGAGGACAATATTTGTTTAAAAATCGAGTATTTTAATCCGTCAGGTTCAATAAAAGACCGGGCTTCATATTCTATGTTAAAAGCTGCTATGGAAAGAGGCGAAATAAACAAAGATACAGTGATAATTGAGCCGACAAGCGGAAATACTGGTATCGGGCTGGCAATGTGCTGTGCGGTAATGGGATTAAAGCTTGTTATATGTATGCCTGAAAGTATGTCGGAAGAACGCCGTAAAATGATGACAGCATACGGTGCAGAGCTAGTTTTAACACCTAAAGAGAAAGGCATGAAGGGTTCTGTTGATAAGGCAAATGAACTGAAATTAAAATATCACGACAGCTTTATTCCAATGCAGTTTGCCAATCCTGACAATCCAAAAGCACACGAACATACAGCAAGAGAAATTAAAGAAGCATTGGATGGGAAGGAAGCAGTTATAGTTGCTGGGATTGGAACCGGCGGTACGGCATGCGGAATAAAAAAATATTACCCTGAAGCGCTTGTGTTTGGTGTAGAACCTGCTGAGAGTCCTTTATTAACGGAAGGTAATGCCGGACCTCATAAGATTCAGGGAATAGGAGCAAACTTCGTTCCTGAAATTTACAAAAATAATACTTACTCCCTTGACGGTATAATAACTGTTAGAGGAGAAGATGCTATGGCTGTTGCAAAAGAAACTGCGGTTAAAAAAGGTGTTTTTTGCGGAATATCAGCGGGAGCAAATATTCATGCTGCAAAACAATTATCAAAAAAATATCCGGACAAAGTAATTGTAGCAATTATTCCGGATGGCGGGGAAAGATATTTATCGGTGTGGTAGGTTATGTTATTTGACAGAGTAATAAAAAAGATAAAAGAAGATATTGAGGTAATATACGAAAAAGATCCTGCGGCAAATAATCTTGCGGAAGTTATTTTTTGTTATCCCGGATTTCAGGCTCTTTTAGCACACAGAATTGCACACAAACTGGCCTATTGGAAAGTACCATTTTTGCCAAGATATATTTCTTATCTTACAAGGATTTTTACCGGAATAGAAATACATCCGAAGGCAAGAATCGGAAACAGATTCTTTATTGACCATGGAGAGGGTGTAGTGATAGGGGAAACTTCGATTATCGGAGACGATGTTCTAATATACCAGCAGGTAACTCTGGGTGGAATTGGTTCAGAACAAGGAAAGAGACATCCGACAATCGCTAACGGTGTTATAATAGGAGCGGGAGCAAAAGTACTTGGCAATATTACTATCGGAGATAATGTAAGAATCGGTGCAGGCTCGGTTGTATTGGAAGATGTTCCGGAAAATTCAACGGTAGTTGGTGTCCCTGGCAGAGTCGTTCAGCAAAAGTATGTTAACCATGCCGGTGTTCTTATGCACAATCGAATCCCAGATCCGATAACTTGCGAATTGAACAGACTCAAATACGAAGTTCAGGAGTTGAGAGGTAAAATTACGGGCGAAACTAACGAATGTCAACAAGGCTAGGTATTATGCTCTATTACATTATTTGACTCTATTTTGGTGTTATGATGTAATTAAAATACAGATTGATATTCGTTAATAAGGAGATTATTTATGGCGGCAACGAAATCGTCTAAGAAAAAAATAATTGATAAACTTGAAAAAGTATTGGAAACTTCTGACAAAGTTGAAACACTGGAACAACTCGAAGTTTTGATATCAAAAGTTAAAAAGGCTCAAGAAATATACGAAACTTACACTCAAGAGCAGGTTGATAAAATATTTAAAGCCGCTGCAACTGCTGCAAATAAAGCTAGGATTTCTCTTGCAAAAATGGCTGTTGAAGAAACTGGCATGGGGGTTTTAGAGGATAAAATTATTAAAAACCATCTTGCAGCAGAATATATTTATAATAAACATAAAAACGCAAAAACATGCGGAATAATAAGCGAAGACAAAGAAAATGGAATAAAAATTGTTGCAGAACCTCTGGGAATTCTTGCAGGTATAATTCCTACAACAAATCCGACTTCTACGGCAATTTTTAAATCTTTGATTGCACTTAAAACCAGAAATGCGATAATATTTTCTCCGCACCCAAGAGCTGCAAAATGTACAATTGAGGCAGCAAAAATTGTTTTGGAGGCTGCTGTTAAAGCAGGAGCGCCGGAAGATATTATAGGCTGGATAGACAAACCTTCTGTAGAACTGTCCGCAGCTTTAATGCAGCATCCTTCAATTGGTTGCATTATTGCGACAGGCGGGCCGGGAATGGTAAAAGCTGCTTACTCATCGGGAAATCCTGCTCTGGGTGTGGGCCCGGGGAATGTAGCTGCTGTAATTGATGAAACGGCTGATATTCAAATGGCGGTTTCTTCCGTTTTGCTTTCAAAAATTTTTGATAACGGAATGATATGTGCATCAGAACAATCCGTTATAGTTGTGGACGATGTGTATGAAAAAGTTAAGGAAGAATTTGTACTAAGAGGAGCATATTTGGTATCTAAGGCTGATGAAAAGAAGCTTATAGATTTACCGTTTATAGACCCGCAGAGAGGAACGGCTCATCCTTTAATTGTGGGGCAGTCTGCAAAGAAAATTGCAGAAATAGCAGGTTTTCAAGTTCCTGAAAAAGCCAAAATTCTTTTGTGTGAAAGGTCAAAAGTTGATTGGAATGATCCGTTTTCAAGAGAAAAATTGTCTCCGATTTTAACTATGTATAAAGCTAAGAATTTTGAAGAAGCTGTTGAAATGGCTCACGAACTGGTATATAAAGGCGGGGCAGGACATTCTGCAGCTTTATATACGGATGAAAGAAAGGATGACAGAATAAACTATTATGCGGAGAAAATGCCGGCATGCCGTATAATAATTAATTCTCCGTCGTCGCAGGGCGGAATCGGAGATTTATATAATTTTAGGCTTGAACCATCGTTATCACTGGGATGTGGTTCTTGGGGTAAAAATGCTGTATCCGGCAATATAGGTGTTGAGCATTTATTAAATTATAAAACAGTTGCTGAAAGGAGAGAGAATATGTTGTGGTTTAAAGTTCCGCCGAAGGTTTACTTTAAAAGAGGAGCGTTAGACCTTGCTCTCAGAGTTCTTAAAGGTAAAAAACGTGCATTTATTGTAACGGACAAATTTTTGTTTGACTCAGGGGCTGTTGATAAGATTACCAAAGTATTACACGAAATTGATATTGAATATCAAATTTTCTTTGATATAAAACCTGACCCTACACTTTCTGCTGTTAATCAGGCAATGACTCAGTTAAGACCGTTTGAACCGGATTTGATTATTGCACTTGGGGGCGGTTCTCCTATGGATGCGGCAAAGATTATGTGGCTGATGTATGAACAGCCGGATGTTAATTTTGAAGATATTTCAATGAGGTTTATGGATATAAGGAAAAGAATCTGTCAAATTCCGGATTTAGGGGAAAAAGCTACGATGGTTTGTATTCCAACAACATCCGGTACGGGTTCGGAAGTTACACCATTTTCAATTATTACGGATGATAATACGAACGTTAAATACGCAATAGCGGATTATGCTTTGACTCCGGATATAGCTATTATTGACCCGAATTTTGTAGACGGAATGCCTAAAGGTTTGACTGCTGCATCAGGCATTGATGCTCTGGTGCATGCTATTGAAGCATATGTTTCCTGTATGGCAACAAACTTTA
>CALYTW010000067.1 GCA_945487905.1 uncultured cyanobacterium | reverse complement strand
TATAAAGATATCAAGAGATGGAAAATTGTCCGCAGACTTTTTACCCTCTACTCAGATAGCAGAAGCCTATCTAAAAGAAAAACTGCCTCTTTTAAAACAAAGGTTTGATGAACAAAATATAGATTACGATGAATTAAACCAGAGAGAACGCAGGGAACAAAACAGAGAACAAAACAGAAAGAAGGGTCAAGAAAATGAATGATATTTACACAACCGCAGTTAACACACAAAAAGCCACTGTTCAGTGGATGGATGTGCTTGCTGATAACTTAACAAATATCTACTCTCCTGGGTTTAGGGAAAACAAAGTTACTTTCAAAACCTTTTTGGGCGGAGCTATGATTGACCACAATCTAAAGAACTTTGGTCAAGGTAAATCTACACCCGGCACATCCAATGAAAATCTGTTTTTTGAAGGTTCAGGATTTTTTATAGTCAGAAATCCTGAAGGTAATGTGTCATATACTAGATTAGGCGAATTTACTTTTGATGCAGAAGGTGTTTACCGTGCAAAAAACGGCGATACCGTTCAAGGGTATATTTTGAACGATAAAGGCGAAATAATGGCGGGAACAAAGTCTATAAGTGCCGACTTATACGAGGAAACAGCCCTTAAAGGCGGGGCTATGAGCATTCCTACAACAAACATTAAATTATGGATAGACCCGAACAACGGTAAATTTTTGGGCAAATATGACGAATATGAAATAAAAAATGACGGTACAATATACGGGAAAGCTGACGGAGGGAATCGCTCTGTGCCGTTATACAAAATTGCAACAGCTAATTTCCACAATCCAAGCGGATTATATGAAGTGAAAGATGGTGTATTTGTTGAAACAGAAGAATCTGGAAAACCTGTTATCGGCAGAGGCGAAATTCGTTCTGGTCTATTAGAACAATCTAACATTGATTTCAAAAACAACATGGCTGATTATCAACAGGCAAAGGTTCAGATGGAGCTTGTAAACGCACTTATTAAAACAAACAAAGATCTCTTGCAATCAGCAATGGAAATGGCTACACAATAGTATAAATCATATATTTAAAAACATAGCAAGACCGTACGTACAAGTGCGGTCTTGCTTTTATGCAGTGTAAACCCTAAAAGCCTTATTATACAAATTAAGTGTAAAAACGACATTATAAAAATAGCCCAAAAGCATTATAAATAAAAGCTTGTTATAATATTAAGTGTATGGTATAATATTAGTAGAGCGTAATATACATTTACAAAGGACTAAAAATTTTGAGAGAATGCAGTTACTCTTGACGAGTGTTATTCCCCACACCACTCTCTAAACAAAAAGGTATCCGTTACTCAAACTAAGGTAAGAACAATGGATACAACACTGTCACTACAAAGACCGGCGATTGAAAAAACCGCAACAAGCGCGGCGGGAATAGCTGTTTTGTTAGTGTTTTTTATTATACAAGCACCTGTTATATCTGCTAAAGATACAGATATAGGAAGTTTTACTGGATTATCGCCCACAATCAATTATATTCAGGAGCAAAAAGAGCTGGAATTAATTTTTGATAAAGAAATCAGATATAAATACGCCGGAGGAAGTATTACCGATGTTGAAAAAGGAATTAAACACATCAAAATGATAAAATATTTTAACGGCAGACCTGTAAGAATTAATATTGTCGAACTTTCAAAAGATGTAAACAACAGTTTAGAAGTTATGCCCTCAATAGCTTCATCTGACAAACTTGCCTCCAGAACAAAAATTTCAAAGATTGCAGAGCGTGAAAATGCAATAGCAGCTATAAATGGAGGATATTTTAAACCACAAACAGGAGTGCCTTTGGGAACATTGATGATAAATAAAAAAGTTTATACAGGCCCCATTTACGACAGGGTAGCAATGGGAATTTTTGATAAGGGTTACGGAATGGCAAGAGTTCAGTTAAAAGCAAATTTAAAAACTAACATAGGAGGGATTAAAATTGATAACGTCAATCAACCCAGAATGCTTTCTACACATACACTCGTTTATACTCCGGATTGGGGGAAAACTGCTCCTGCATGTCCACAATACTGTAAGGCAATAGCTGTTCAGAACGGGAAATTAATTGCTCAATCATACGGTTCGCTTGAAATTCCGCAAGACGGATTTGTGGTTGTAGCACCAGAAAAAGTATTAACACCGCTATTAACAGCTAAAAATTTCAAATTGGATATTAAAATAAATCCTGAATGGAATGGAGTAAATCACATAATAAGCGGAGGACCTTATTTAGTAAAAAATAATGAAATTTATGTAGATATGAGAGCTCAAAGGCTGTCTGCAATAGGAGGCAGAAATCCGAGAACGGCAATAGGTTATACGAAAGACAACCATTTAATCATGATAACCGCAGACGGCAGGGAAGGTTCATCAATAGGGCTGACTCTTTATGAACTTGCAGAATTAATGAAAGAGTTTGGTTGTGTCAATGCAATGAACCTTGACGGCGGTGGTTCAACAGTAATGTATGTTAACGGGTCTGTTGTAAATAAACCCGCAATGCAGGGTGGTATACCACTCTCACATACCTTAACCATTACACAAAAGAAATTTTCATAAGGGTAATACTGCTTACATTTTCCCTGCAAAGAAATTTGCAAGGTATTTTTTTATTTAGAATTCTAAGTATTCAGTTATTACCGGTAATGGTTCCATAAAACCAGTATAGCCTGAAGCTTTAAGCGAAAAAGAGCAAAATATAACCCTTATCAACCTAATCAATTCAAATTAGATTTTAACGTATAGTCTTGAAAGTTTACCCCAGTATTATTTACCCACCCTCGGAAAGCATAGAAGAAATTTCCGCAACAATTCTTGATATATCCGCACCGCCGAATATAACTTCAAGAATTAATTGAGAATTTATCATTACCGTTTCTTTAAATTCCATACTTTCGGGATCAATAATATTAAACTCGACATAATCGTCTCCAACATAGACAATTTTGCCGTATTCTGCACCCATTGCCCATCTCAAAAAAACGTATTTTTGCTCAAAAACTTTTAATCTATTTAATAAATTCATATACAAACCTTTACAAACACAACAAAACTAATCTGTGATAATAAGCCAGGTAAACTCTCCTTACAATCAGTAATATATCACAAATTTAGAATATCTGCAACTAAATAAGATTTTATACTTTTGCGATGAATTTTATATTTGAATCCGTCACAAGTTCTTCACATGCCAGAACCGTAATATTCGGTACAAATTCAGATAGTATAACAAATACCATATGCCGAATTTCCATAGGTACAGACAAAATTATTCTGTCAAGTTTTTTTGATTTAGAAATTTTAACCAGCTTATCGGCAATTTTTTGAACATCGTTGGCATCGATACGGATAACTGATTCGTCTTCTTCCTGATTAAAAAATCCGTCAACAGTTTCATAAGTTTCGTCAGAAAACTCTACGACTTTTAATTCTCCGTCTTGTTCCAAATCTTTAATTATCAATTTTGACAGTGCCAATCTGACCTTGTCCAGCAAATCTTCTTTTGTGGGTTCATTTGCGTAATCATTGATTTTTTCAAACAAGTATATAATGTTTTTGACAGAAACACGTTCTCTGATTAAACAAGTTAAAAGGTACTTCAAATCAGATGCAGTTATAAAATCAGGAATAATATTATCAACAAGGAAAGAATTATTTTCCATAACAATTTCAACAAACTTATTCACATCATTATAATCCATAATATCTGAAACTTCTCTTATTGAAATTTCCTCAATCGCTTTTCCTATATATTCTACAGCAGAAAGACCTCTAACCCAAAAATCTTTTACCTTTTCTTCCGGAATCCAAACCATTTTACGACCGGTTAATTCATCAGTTACAACAATTTCTCCGTCTTCAGGCTTATAACCCTTCAACTCATTTTTGTAATAGGCCCTGTAGGAAGGAATTACAATTCCTCTAAAGACTTCTATATCATGAATTTTTATACTGAATTCATTTTGGTTTAAATCGTCGCTGTTATGAAAATGAATGTGAGGAATGACATATCCCAACCTATCCGTAAGATTTTGCCGAACCTTAACCGTTTGAGAGAGCAGGTTATCCGAACTGTCCATAGAAATCAGGTCGAGAATCTCCTCTGACAAATTAACCGTAAACTTTTCTTCCTTTATGGATGAATACATTGTATCAGGAGAAATCTCATTAACCAAAGACTGCTTTAGAGAATCTAAAAGTTTTAATTCGTCGGACATTTGGTTATTTAACCTATTTTTATCATCACCCGACAAACTATCGCTTTCCAACTGTGATTTAATTTTTTTAATTCTTTCTTTTTGATTGGAAATCTTTAATTGAATTTCTTTACATGATTCATAAGGACTCGTCGGAGCAGCAAGCATTTTTTCCATACGATATTTAAAGCTCGTTACATTAACAATGTCATCCAAGTCAGTGGAATCTTCTTCCTGCTTTTCTCTCATAAAGATACAATTGAAATCGATGGAATTTTCGGTTTCTATTTCATGTAACGTATACAAATCCCAGCCTTCGTCAGACATTTGATTTAATAAATCTTCCAATGCCTGCTTGTCATCCGTAGGTACTGATTTAATTACATATTGCATCTTTTTGTTAAACATATTTAATCCTCTTCAGCGCTTATTATTTTGTAAATCATATTGTTATGTGACGGCTTGTTTGAGTTAATCGAAAAAGCTTCGTCGCAGTATTTTTGTGCATGTTTTGTTTTTTCGTGGTCATTAGAATATATTGTGTACAAAATATCTCCTTTATGAACACCTTCGCCGCTTTTTTTGTTAATATAAACTCCTACACTGTAGTCAATCGGGTCGGTTTTCTTATCTCTGCCTGCACCTAATAATTTGCAGGCATAGGCAATTTTGTATGCATCAATATTGTTGACATATCCGTCTTTTTTGGATTCATACTCAACTTTGTACATTGGAAGGTCAAACTTGTCGTAATTATCAATAACCTCGACATCTCCGCCTTGAGCAACAACTAATTCTCTGAATTTCTCAAGAGCTTTTCCGCTTGAAACAATATCTTTGAGATATTTTTTTGCTTCATCTTCTGTCTCAAACATTCCAACCTGCAGAAGAGCAATTGAGGCAAAAGAATATGTTAATTCCGCTATATCTCCACTTGTAATATGCCCCTTTAAAAACTCTATTGATTCTATTATTTCAAGAGAATTTCCTACAGCTCTGCCTAAAGGTTCTTCCATTGACGTTACAACTGCAGTTATCGACTTATTAAGCTGTTTTCCTATATTAACCATCAGTTTTGACAATTCAATTGCATTTTCCGGTGTTTTCATAAATGCCCCGGAACCGTACTTGACATCCAAAATAATATTTTTAGCTCCGGATGCTATTTTTTTTGAGACAACGGATGAAGCAATCAGAGGCATACTGTTTACTGTTGCCGTGACATCTCTCAGGGCATAAAGCTTTCCGTCAGCAGGTGTCAAATTTTGTGTCTGCGATGCTATTGCAACATTTATTTGATTAACCTGTTTTATTAAATCCTCTATTGAAAGCCTTGTGTTAAACCCCGGAATTGATTCCAGTTTATCGATTGTACCGCCAGTATGCCCCAAACCCTTGCCTGAAAGTTTTGCGACCGGAATACCTGCCGCTGCAAGCAAAGGTATTAAAGTTATAGTAACTTTATCCCCAACACCGCCGGTCGAATGTTTGTCGACAATAGAATCAGCAAGCACACCAAAATCAATTACTTCGCCTGATTTTATCATTTCTTCCGTCAGCCAGACGGTTTCTTCTTCGACTAAGCCTTTAAAATACACAGCCATTAACCATGCCGAAATCTGATAATCGGGTGCCGAACCATCCATCAATGATTCAATTAAAAACTTAATTTCTTGACGTGTATGACATTCGCCATTTTTCTTTTTTTCAATAAGATCAACTATTCTCATAAATTATCTTGCACTCTTTAACTTATTTATAACCAAATCCGTAATATCAACTCCTCCGACAAAAACGCCTCTTTGATCCATAATTGCATCAAGTTTTTGTTCTACCATAACAGCTTTAGCGGCATCACGAATCTTTGTGTAAACTTCTTGTTCACGTTTATTTTTAAGATTAATGTATGCATCTTCTCTTGCTTTAAACTCTTGTGCTGTTTTTTGCTCAAAAGCCTGTTTTTTTAATGGTGTATCTAGAGATTTATATTCTTTTTCCTTATCTACAAGATATTGCTGCATTTCCAAGCCTTTAGCATCAACTTCTTTTGTTGCTCTTTTTGCAAATTCATAATTGTCAATAACCTTTGCATAATCTATGTAACCGACCCCGCCTGCATTTGCTATTCCTGCAAAAAGCATCATAGAAAGAATAACAAGTCCTGTTTTTAAGTTTTTCATTATATATCCTCCTGTTTTTATACTAGTACATCATGTCGCCTGCGCCAAAAGTAAAGTAGCCGTGCTTAGAACCGTAGCTTCCGCAATTAGTAAGCGGAATACCGTAGTCAACCGATAAGGGTCCAACCCCCGGAATAGTAATTTTCATCCCGACACCTGCCGTAATTGCCTGCAACGGTCTGTCATACAGAGCGCTTGAAATTGTCGGATTGAATACTTTACCTGCATCAACCCAGAATGTAAGCCTCAGGTTTTGCAAAAAATTTACCTTGAACCTGTCTGAGAAAGGTATCGGTGTAGCTAATTCTGCGGAACCCATTATGAATGACGTACCTGTACCTACACCATTTATCTTATAACCTCTGACAGTATAAGGACCGCCTAATCTGAATGCCATAATTTCAGGCATATCGTCTCCGTGAATCTTCATACCTCCCCTGCCTGTAAAGGTTAAAGATGACTTCTTTGCGACAGGAAAATACCTTTTAGCCATTCCTATAAGCCTACCGTTGGTTTTTCCAAACCCATCCAAACCAAAAGCTTCTTCATATCTTGCAGAAGCCAGCACACCATGTCTCGGGTTCATAATAGTATCACGAGAATCGTAAGCAAAACCCGGTGCTATTCTCAAGAACAATCCGCCCTCAAGTTCTCTTGCTCTGTCAGCAATATTTAAACCTTTTGAAGCGTACGCTCTCATTATTGCGCCGGCATCGCCTTCGGAAAGATTAATATCTTCCACTCCTATAGTAAATGTGGACGACATTCTGGGATTAATTCTAAGCCTGTGTGCAATCGTACTTTCAATACCAATTCTTCTTTCTAGGGCAAGCGGTATTTGGTAACTGCCTAAATCCCTGTAATAAATTTTACTCATCAGAGAGTTGTCTGAATTTAAGAAATGCGGTTCAAAAAAGCTTAATTCGCCCTGATAGTTCATATGCTCTTTAATTGAAGCATCACTCATCAAAATACCTGAACCAACCAGCCCTGAAAGTGAAATACGCTGATTTTTCCCTCTGAAATTGTTATCCGAAATTCCTAAAGAACCAAAAACACCCGTAGCGGAATCTATACCCCCGCCTATAGAAATTGATGCTGTTCTTTGTTCTTTAAGCTCTATTGTTAAATCATACTTGTCAGAATCATCCTCGGAAACCTCTATTGTTCTGTTTACATCTTTAAAAGCTTGAGTTGAATACAGTCTTACCAAGTCCTGTTTTACAATATTTTCGTTATAAACAGAATCCGGTTCAGTCATTATATTACGTTCAATAATATAATCTTTAGTTTTTTCATTTCCTTTTATAATGACCTTGTTTACTTTACCCTCAGTAATATTAAGATTCAGCATTCCGTCAGGGTCATCATAAACAGAATCGACTTTTGACAAAATATATCCTTTGGAGAAATAGCAATTATTAATATTGTCCATAGCGGAATTTATTTCAGTTATATTTTGAGGCTTGCCCTTGAGAGGCAGAAGATAACCCATTAATTCGCCGGTTGAGACTACCGTATTTCCTTCTATTGTAAAATCTGTTACGGGGACATTTTCTTCTATAATAATTTTTAGAGAAATTGTACCGTTATCGTTCTTTACCGGCACAGCCTTCATTCTTTCCGTAAAATACCCCATCTTGTATATAGTTTTTAAATCTTGCTGCATCAGGTCTTTATCATACAAATCCCCTCGCTTTAGATTTATTTTTGACAAGATATATTCGGGCTTAATAATATTTGCGCCCAAAATTTCTATGTCGTTGATATATGAGCCTTTCGTTCCTGCAACTTCTGCTTCTATATCAGATTCCATAACTTCTTGTTCCGACATTTCTTCAAGACAAAATGAAGGCATTACAAACCCTGAACAAATAAATGCCAAAGCAAGAATTATTAACTTTTTATATATCCATAAAAGTCTTAACAACTACTTACTCCAAAGTATATATAAAGTATTTTATCATAAATAAATATTTTGGACTAGAAAATTCAAAATTTTTAATAAATTATTCAAAAATTTTCAAATTCGGCACAGAATTCAATAAAATTTTTGTATATTCTTCTTCAACCACTTTAGAAAATACCGTTTTTAAACC
>CALYTW010000066.1 GCA_945487905.1 uncultured cyanobacterium | reverse complement strand
ACATCTTGCGCTTTTTATTTATAATTTTAAGTTTTATGTGATAAAATAATTTCTATGAATATTTTAGTCATCGGGTCTTTATATCAAAATTTTGTTTCGCTAATTAAAAATTCTAAAAAAGATTTTAAACTGTTTTTGGCATCAAATGATATTTCTACAGATATGCCGAATATAAAATACGACAGCGTAAATGAGCTTGTTCAAAAAGCAAAAATTCTTCAAATTGATATTGCCATTAATCTTGATAAAAATCTTATAATAGAAAATATTAACGAAGCGTTTAAATCAAACAGGATTAACCTGATTTCCGTGAACAAAAAGTGGTTGAATCTTGAATTCTCAAGGCTTACCGCTAAAAAACTTATGGAGTATTATTCAATTAATTTTCCAAAAGTTATAAGTATTCCGCTAAGTTTTCCGGTTATTATGAAATCTGATTTTCCTGAATTAACCTTAAAAATTTCATCAAAAGAAGAACTTATAAATAATTTAAAACAATATGAAAATACAAAAACTTTTTTTGAAGAATATCTTGAAGGGGAAAGACACAGCTTAGTTTCACTATGGGATAAAAAAAATCTTTATCTTTTAAATCCGCCTCAAAATATGACAGAAGTTCAAAAGGACAGATTTGATTTAATGAAAACAAAGCTGAATTTTATGCTGTCTGATGAAAATGCAGATTTTACTGGGTTTTTTACTACTAATCTTATATGGGCTAAAAATGATTGGTATGTTGACGAATTTGAAATGGGAGGGGTAAACGGAGGGGTAAACGGAGGGGTAAACGAAGGGGTAAACATTAATACTTTACTGCGACAAGACATTTTGTATATTTTGGAATCTGCTACATATCAGAAACTTAATGAACTTGAATGAATTATGCAAATATTCTTCCAGACACACGTTTTAATCGTTTCAACTCTGTTTCTAATTGTTTTTTTGAAATTCCGGTATCAATTACATCCCATGGTTGATCTTCATTTTCCAAATAACCGTCAATTTGCTTTGAAATATCAAGGTTTAATTCTTTTATTGCAGATTTATATGCACTGTGCCCGTTACCATTTTTATATATTTTTACAAGCAATTCCCCGAAATTTGAATCTCCTCTAGACAACACTGCCTGCCAAAAATCCCATTTTACACCGGAGAATTTTGCTTCTATTCCGAGTTTTGCAAAACCTTTTTCCAAATATTTTTGTTTCTTTACCAGACTTTTTGTTGATTCTCTGGGCATTCTTTCAAACGGAGTGTGAGGTTTCGGAACAAAACTTGAAAATGAAAATGTAATATCAAAGCCCTTAAACTCATGTTTTAACCTTTTGGCAAGATTTAAAAATTCTTCAATGTCCGCATCGGTTTCGGTCGGAATACCTATCATTGAATATATTTTTAACCCTTTTAAACCGTTTTCTCTGCATATTTTTACAGCATTAAAAATCTGCTCCTCAGACAAATTTTTATTAACAAATTTTCTTAAATTCCCGCTTGCAGATTCAATTGCGATAGTTGAAGTTTTTTGACCGCCCTTAACAAGAGTTTGAATAAGCTCAGGAGTTATAGAATCCGTCCTTAAAGATGAAATACCGAGTTCAATATTATTACCCGCTTCTATTTTTTCTCTAATGTACTTCATTATGTTATTAAAATCCGGATGTGCGCTGATTTGCGCACCTAATAATGCAATTTTATTCGTATATTTTAATCCGAGTTCAATTGCATCTATAATATTTTTGTAAGCATTGCTTCTAAATGGAATGTTCAGGTATGAAGCCGTACAAAATGCACATCTGTTCATACATCCCCTCTGCAGTTCAATGATAAAAGTGTCTTTAAAATAACTTTTTTCGCTTAAAATTGGAGTGTAAATAACATTATTTAATTTGGCTATTCTTTTCTTCACAGTTTCTGAATACAGAGGAACATAAATCCCTTCAATTTTAGACAACTTCTTCAGAGTATCGTCCTTATCATATTTACATTTTAAAACCTCAAGAACCTCTTTAAACGCTTCCTCTCCGTCCCCAATCATCATAAAATCGAAGATTTTGTCATAAGGTCTAGGATTCGTTGTAATTACAGGCCCTCCTGCAAAAATTAGCGGTGAATCTTCATTCCTTTCTTCTGAAAAAAGCGGAATGTTATTCTTTTCTAAAATTTCAAAAACACCTGCAAAATCGAAATCAAAAGACATTGAAAACCCGACTGCATCTGTATTCTTAAACGGAAAACTCAGAAAATCTTTTGATACTCTTTGAGCATTTATTCCTCCGATTGTATCAGCAATTTTATACAGCCACATATACCCTAGGGAAGAAAGTGCAAATTCCTCTTTTTCCGGATATGCCATTACAAAATTGTATTCTTTATCGATTGAATTTGATGTGTATACAACTTTGTCCATATCAATTTATGCTCTTTATATACAATTCTTCAATTAAAACACAAACCGTAGCTGCGATTGCAGGTGCAAAAATCACACCGATTACACCCAAATATTGTGCTGTAATAAATAGAAAAAGATAAATTATCAACGGATGAAGATTTAAAATTTTCCCGAAAATAAACGGCCTGACCAAATTGTTTTCCGCAATTTGAGCTATAGCAAAAACTACAAGCACCAGAAGCATTGCAACAGCACCGGACTTAAATGCCGTAACCAAACAAATAATAAGAGCAATTGCAGGCCCGATAACAGGGATTATATCAAGAATCGCTGTTATTAATCCTAATAACAATGCATAATCAATTCCTGATATCAAAAGACCGATTGTCATTATAACTCCGACACTGGACATTGTCGCAATTTGTGCCACTACGTAACCGCCGATTTTAGATGATATTGAAGATATTATATCTTTTGCTTTTTCCTTCATATCAACCGGAAACATTTTTAAATAAGCATCTTTGACAATTTCTTTGTCTGCCATAAAGTAATAAATAATAATCGTTGCTGCTATCAAATAAACAAAAGCCTGTGCGACATTAATACTTATGTTTATGGATTGATTTACAAAAGTTGAAGTAATGTCGGTTGCGGAAGACAAAAAGGCAGTTAAATCAATATCTGCAAGCTTGGTATGATTAATAAAAGGAGCTGCTACTATAAAAGTTTTTATCGAATCTGCGTATTGTGGAATATGTCTGATAAATGATTTTATTTCATGTCCCAACAAGCCCACCAGCGGGACAAAAAATGCCATTATAACAGCTAATGTTCCGCTCAGCACTATACCTGCAGATATACTGCGCTTTATCTTTTTTGATAATTTGTCAACAAGCGGATTCAACGAACAAGCAATTACAAATGATGCAAAAAACAGAATTGCTATATCTTTAATTTTTGCAACAAAAATTATAAAAAGCACTGCAATAATAAAGAATATGATATTTTTAGCCGTGATGTATTTTTGAAATAAATTGTCAAACATATTAATTTCTCCGTTTTTACTAATTTTACCACGAAAAATGATGAAAAATATATTGCATATATTTCTAACATTTTTACTTCACACGTTTACTTTCCGAACATACCTTTTTGCTTTTTATGCATAAATGATGTATAAATATATTATGAAAAAGAGATTTCTGGGGAGTATTGTTATAGCAGTGTTGATGTCACTTCCGGCATATAGTATACCGAGCGAGGTTGTTACGCTGGATAAAAATGCGCTTGAAAAGCCTGAATTGCTTATTGAAAAAAATTCTGATGCCATCCAAGGCTCACTACTTATTAATGATTCGGAAGCCTTATCAAAAATAATAGACGAACAAAAAGAACACGATATAAAAGATTTAGAACTTCTATGGAAAGGCACTGTGGAAAACAATCAGGTAATAGAATTTGCTCTAAAAAAACTTGCTACGCCTGAATCGCAGAGAAGAATACATTCTTCACTAATGGCAAAAACTCTTTCGGCAATTGTTTCCGGAGCATCATTTGTCCCAAGTCTTATGGGTGCTAATCCTGCCATTCAAACTTCCGCTTTTTCAGCAGGAAGAGTTGCCCAAGGACTTTTAAACAAAAAAAATGTGCCTCAAGAAACACCTTTGACAGATACTGAATTGATTGAACTTGCCAGCATGATAGAAGAATTGCAGGACACACTTGTAAGCTCATATTACAATTACAAAAATGCACTTGCACAATTAAAGCTGGTTCGCTCAAAAATGCTTCTTTACAGCAAAAACTATTCAAGTGCTATCGCAAGCAGAGATGTAATGGAAATATCGATTTCCACCGCTCTTTATGACTCTATGAGACTGAAAGAGTATGAGCTTGAACAATCCGCAAAAAAATACCACATCCAGCTTCAGCGTCTCGCCGGAAAAAAGATGACAGATTTACTTGAAATGTATCAATATGACTTTGATTCTGTTCTTTACAAATCTAAGGACGGAGGGAAAAACAAATGATAAAAAAACTGTTTTTTTTCTCAACACTTTGTTTATTTACCGTTGCACCTGTATTTTCTACAGAAACACTCAGTGATTTAAAAACCCCAAAACCCGTTTTCTACAGGTTCGGTACAACAGAGCTTCCTGAAACAAAGTATGAATACAATATTCAGCCTGAAGTAAAACCAGTAATCCGGCAAGAAGTAACAATAGAGGAAAAACAGCCGTTGACTTATGCCGATTTGAGCATCAAAAAAATGTCTATGGAGATTTCTAAATTAATCGAACTTGACTACAACGAAATGCAAAGTGATTTGTCCTTGTTATGGCAAGGAGCTGCGACAAACAGCGACACAATAAAATTTGCAATATACAAGCTGTCTAATCCTGATAAGGATAAACCGGATACAAATGCCGTAAAAAAAGTTTTGACGACAATCGCAGGAATGTCCACTCTTGTCGGCGCCGGAATGGGAAATCCTGTGTTGGCAAGCAGTGCCTTAATTGGAGGAAATACCCTTGGCATAATGTCACAAGACACAAAAGCTCTGAATTATAAATATACTCAGGTAACAGACGCTGATATGATAATTCTTGTAAGAAAAGTAGAAGATTTACAGCAAAAAGTTGTTGATATCTATTATGACTATATGTCTGCACGAAAGCTGTATAATATGACCTCCGAAATGGTTGAAAGATCGCATAACAATTACCTCTCTGCTCAAAAACTTTCAAAAGAAGTTATACTGATGACCGATACATTCTACAGAGAAGCTATGGATGAACATCAGAAGGCAAGAGGAACATTTTTTGAAAGACGGTCAAGACTTGAACAACTCGTAGGAAACGAGGTTTTTCGTGATTTTGAACAGAATGTAGACGAAAGAGAGTCTAAAACTACTGAAAAAGGTTGATTTTTTAACAAATATTATTAACTTTTATTTTTGAACATGATAAGATTTTAATGTACTGAAAATAGGGTATTTATTATGTTTAATAAGAATTTTGAAGCATTAAATAATCCTGCGCTGAAACGCAGGCTTGAAAAATTAGATCCTTTTATGACACGAGAAGGAATAACTTATATTGTTACTCAATCAAATGATTATATTCTGCTTAAAAACGATGTGCCTATTGATGATTTAAAAAATCCGAGAGAAGCCGTAAGAGAGCATTTCAATGCAACAATTAAAAAAGAAATGAAAAGTAATGATATAATTGTATGTTTTGGAATCGGACTCGGATACATTCTTGATGAGGCTTTTAATACATATCCTTCAAGAATATTACTGTATGAGCCCGATTTAAATCTTTTGCATTTTGTTTTAAGCAATGTGGATATTTCAGAACACCTGTCGAGCGAAAGAGTTTTCCTGACCAATGATATGGATGAACTTTTGAATAAGCTTAATGAAATATACATTACTCAGGATAAAGTTGAAATAGTATATCTTCAAAACTATGCAGTAGTAAATAACAAGGACTTGCTAATGTTAACTCAAAGAGTTTATGACACCTGCAAAACAAAAATGGTTGACGTTAGCACAATAGCAAAATTCTCTAAGAAATGGCTAGTTAATACCTTAAACAACATCCATTCCGTTAATAACGGGAATGCCTGTTTGTTATCTGCATTAGAAGATAAATTTATCGGTCAATCGGCTTTGGTTCTTGGTGCTGGACCTTCTTTAATCGACAATATTACAAAAATTAAAGCCAACAGAGGCAGTTTTGTAATTTTCGCAGTTAATAAAGTTGTCAAATACCTTGAGCAAAACGGAATATATCCCGATTTTGCCGTCTGCCTTGACGCCGGAAATATGGAAACGACTCTTGATATTAATCCGGAATACCTTTCCAGAATTAATTGTATTACTGATATTAGATCTGACGAAACCATTTTTTCAAAGCCGTTTAAAAAAATATTCGTAAACTTTTCCGACACAGATTTTATTGCCAAGAAGATTGCCGAAACAAATCCGTTTATGAAATTTTATGAATCTGGCGGAACTTCTTCTATTATGGCAATGGTTTCGGCAATAAAAATGGGATTTTCAAAAGTTGTCCTTGCAGGCATTGATTTGGCATTTAAAGATAATACAATTTACGCTGACGGACAGGTAATGAACAGAATTTCTCAAGATGAAATTGTTGTAGACTCCGTAAAGAAAAATTTGGTACAGGTAAAATCGATTGACGGCGGAATGGTTTATACAAGAGACGATTATGAAGCGTTTATTCATCAGTTTGAAAATGTTATTAAGAGTCTTAATTACTCTAATATATACAACATTTCTTCTTTTGGAGCTTATATAGAAGGAGTTAAGCCGGTAAGTTTTGAGCATTTGAACTTGATGACACTTGCAAATACTGATATTTTGCACAGTATTGCTCCGTTTAAAATCGATATGACTAATTTTATACAAGAAGAGTTTTGCAAAATTAATAATGTTATTTCAATTCTTTCAAAAGGGGTATTTTCTCCGGAATTGGTTTCCTGTATAGTAAAATCCGTCCTTTTGTATCAATATATGCAAACAGAGATTTTGACCGTCCTACAGAAAAATTTTGACCGGCAGATTGCAGAAGACTTTATTAATAATACAAAATCTTCTATAAAAACAATTGTTGATTTGATGCTGAAAACAAAATGATTTAGTGAATCATATAAAGAGCATTTGAGCCTAACACTTTATCTTTCAGACGTTTTAAACCTTTGCCGTATATGTATTTCATTTGCTCTACAAGGTTTTCCTCCACATCAATTAAATACATATCGTGGACAATAAATTCTTTTATTATAAATACAATACTTTTGTTTTGAGTCCAAATTATACTTGTATCCGAAATATTGTCTCTGAATGAGGATATTTTTCCAACAATTCCCTCCGAATCATCAGATGCAATTATTATCATACGACCGCCCAAAGACATTTCTATATCCTTTGCAAAAGCGTGTTCAAAAACAAGCCCGAATCTAGACTGAAAATTATCATAACCTACAAGCCTGATTTCCACATTTCTGTTGTATGCATCCTGAAGTTCTTTTTCAAACATCTTGTAATCCTGCGACCAAACCTCCATATAAATTTCACGCCTTGCATTTCTGATTACTTCTGTTATCTTATTCTGAATATTTTGCTTTCCGCTAATCGTTATTATCGGTTCGTTATAATTATCTTTAACCTCCGGAAGATGTTTTTCCAGATAGTTGAGAGTGGAATCCATTTTTTTCTTATAACTTGATAAAATTTGTTTTGGTTTAACAGGAGTATATGAAATCGGCTTTGTATTTGTAGAAGCAACAATGTTTTTTTCTTCAAGAACTTTTAAAGTATCATAAGTTCTTGACTGTGGTATATTAGCAAGCTTTGACACTTCATATCCGGTTGCAGGATATTTTTTCAGCAAAGCAACATAAACCTTTGCTTCATAGGTATTGAATCCGATTTCCTTAAGTTTTTCTATTAAATCAGCCATAGAAAGATTTTAGCAGATTATACGCTTGCTTGCAAATCTGCAGTTCCTTCGCTGCCTTCTTCCTTCTCCAGTTGTTCATACAGCATATTGTGATAATCCACTAATTCTTGAAATTGTTTAGCAAATTCCTCTCGAAGTTTGTATGCGTTTGATTTTTTCTTTAAATTAACGCTGTTGACAAGCCTCGCCATAACTTCTGTTGAAGAAAGCATACTGTTTATATTCGCGAAATCTTCCTGTAGTGCATTTTCCAAATCCGTTATGGCTTTAGTCAAAATTACGTTGAATAATTCTATCTGCTTAATCTGAGGATTCTTTGCGCAAGTTTCCTTTATCTCATCAATGGATTTTAAGAATTCTTTTGTATCTTTTTTATTAAGTTTGCACTCTTTTGCCGCAGAGGAAAGTTCCCTTTTAAGTTTATTAGCCGTTTTTACATAATCAACTCCTCTTTGCAATGCGTTATATGCACTTTCTAAAGAAACTTTGTATGCTTCTCCGAATTTTGAATAATTTTGACGTTTTTCGTATAAATCATCAATAAATTGCTTTTGTTCGTCATAATTAAATTCTTTAACAGCAGCTTCAATAAAAATTTCATTCAAACCAAATTTATCCAAAAATCTTAGAGCTGTTTCTTCCTGATAGTCCAGAATTAATGATTGAACCATACTGTATATAACTTTAGCGTCACCCATATTGGTAACAGTTCCGTCAGACATTTTGAGTTCTATA
>CALYTW010000065.1 GCA_945487905.1 uncultured cyanobacterium | reverse complement strand
AGAAAGAATCTGTGTTTGACCCCTTGTAAACACAGCCGAACCATGCGCTCTCGGTATGACACCAACTTCACACCATATAGGACGAACTTCGGTTGGTTTTCTGCCGTCAGCACGAACACCTTCATCAAGAATCATTGCTCGCATAATATGTTTTTCAGCATTTTTGAATTCTTCGGCAACAAAATCAATACCAGTTTCTTCAATGATTTGCTTGATATAGTGATCTTCAGGAAGTGCTTCAACTTTTTCTTTTACCAATTGTTTAGCTTCTTCCAATTTATTTTGTCTGTATGTTCTGTCAAAATTGTGATAAGCATCAAAAATCATATCGTGAGCTGTATCTTCAATAATTTTTGCCAATTCTGTCGTGTCATAAGGATTGACGAATTCTTCTTTTACAACACCGCAAGCTTTTGCAAACTCTAATTGAGCTTCACATTGTTTTCTGATTTCAACTTGAGCAAATTCAACAGCGTTCATAATATCGTCTTCAGTAACAAATTTACATCCTGCTTCAACCATAATTACGCTGTCATGAGTACCTGCTACAACGATATCCAAATCTGATGCATCAGCTTGTCTGTGAGTCGGGTTAGCAATCATATTACCGTTTTCATCTTTTGAAACTCTAACAGCACCGATTGGTCCTTCAAAAGGCGCACCTGAAAGCATTAATGCACACGATGCACCCAGCATAGCTAATGTGTCAGGCTGATTTTCCTGATCATAGCTGAATAATTGTGCTACAATCTGTATGTCATTTCTGTAACCCTTTGGAAACAACGGCCTGATTGGTCTGTCTATCAAACGGGAAACAAGAATTGCCTTATCGCTTGCTTTACCCTCTGAACGATTATACCCTCCGGGAATACGTCCTATTGCGGACATTCTTTCTTCATAATCAATAAGCAAAGGGAAGAAGTCGATACCGACTCTCGGTTCTTTACTTACACAGCAATGTATGAATAACATTGTGTCTCCGCATCTTACGGTAACACTGCCGTTGGTTGACTGTGCATACTTTCCTGTCTCTACAGTTACGGTTTTACCGCCGATTTCCAACTGAAAACTTTTTGTTTCCGGTACTGTCATTTTTCCTTCTTTCTCCCGATTACTCGAAAATCGGGCGCTTCCATTAAATTAATATTCTCCAATATCAATTATAATATAAACAGAAGAAATTTAACATAAATTGTATTTTGAGCAATAAAAATCCCCGATTAATCAACTATAATCAGGGATTTTATTATAACATTTACGACAGGTTTAAACAGTCATAAAATCACTCATTTGAGAAGCTAATACATCGCTGTTTTTCTTTGCAGCTTCTGCATCTTCTCCGGTAGCTTCAACATAACATTTAACGAGAGGTTCCGTTCCGGATTTTCTTAAAAGTACGCTCGAACCATCTGTAAGTATAAATTTGTATCCGTCTCCGCCTTTTCGTTGGGATTCCATTCTTGCCCTTAATTCTGCAGTTTTTTCAGCATCAATTTCGTGTGTTGCACCTAATGCCGTTTTACCGTTCATAGCATCATTGTACAGCTGTTCAACCTTTGCCATTACAGCATCCATTTTTTCGGGATTTTCTTTGTATTTCTTTGAAAAATTATTGATAGAAAAAGCAACACCAAGTTCTTCTTTGACATTTTTTAGAATTTCTGAAATCGGCTTACCTTCAGTTGCTACCAAATCCATCATCAAAGAAATTGCTATTATACCGTCTTTTTCAGGAATATGACCGTTTACTGTTAATCCTCCGGATTCTTCTCCGGCTACTAAAATATCTTCGCCGTTTCTTCTCAAATCTTCAATTTCTTCCGCAATATATTTGAAACCTACAGGAGTTTCAAATTTCTTTAAGCCGTATATATCAGCCAATCTGTCCAATTGCATTGATGTAGCCTGTGATCGAATTACAGCACCGGTTCTTCCTTTGTTCTTTGCTAAATGATAGCCGGTTAAAAGAATAACATCATTTGCATTAATAAAGTTTCCTTTTTCATCAATTACGCCGAATCTGTCTGCATCGCCGTCATTAGCAAGACCTATTTTTAATGCATCCTCTGAAGATGCCAACCTGCTCTTTAATTCGCCCAAATTAGCATCTGTCGGATTCGGGCCTTCCTGACCTTTTGATTCTACATTTACAAAATTAATTCCTTTTTCCTTCATCAAACGAGGAACCGTATACGTACCCGTACCCTGAAGTCCGTCATAGTATACAACCAATCCAGAATCTTTAATTCTATTCCAATCAATCAATCCGTTCCTATCCAGTTCATTTACATACATGTCGAACGGGTCAAAGTCTACCGCTTGCTTTTTATGGTTAGCATATTCATAAACACCGCTTTTCATAGCATTTTTCATCTGGTCTGCGATTTCGCCTGTTACGGAAGCCGGAGCAATAGCACCGTTATTTGTAACTACGTTATATCCACCGTCAGCCCAAGGGTTGTGACTTGCAGTCATCAATACGCCTAAATCAACCTTCAAGTCTCTTGCTGCTAATGCTAACAGAGGGGTCGGTACAGGCTCTTTAATTTCTACTACATTAGCACCCTGCTTTAATATCGTATCTTTAATAAGTGGTAAAGATTCTCTTGATGCTTGTCTGGTATCTCCGCCTATTAGTACAAAAGATTCTTTTTCTTTATTGTTCATAGCTTTTATTGCTGCTGTCCGAGCTACACCTATTGATATAAGTTTAACAATATCCGGTGTAAAGTTTTCGCTCAAATATGGCGCTCTGTGACCTGATGTTGATGTTGAAAGACTTTTGCCAACCTCTAATGCTTTATCAAACGTAACATCTAGTTTAACCGGATGAAATTTACCGCTAAAACTTACTGAATCAGCTTTTGAATGTGAAATAACCTGAGTTGCATAATTGTTAGACGAGTTTTTGCTAACACTTGTTTTTGGCATAAAGTTAATGCCGTTAATAGAATAAATGTGCATATTTATACCTCCTCACACACATAATATATAACCGTATATTGGTTAGTATAGAATATGATATAGCATAGATATAATTATTACCAGTGGCAAAAATTTTTTTGTAATATTTTGTAACAAAATGAGCATAATGAGGATGTAAAAAAACTATATTTTTTGCATTAAAATCTGTATTTTATGAGCGTTAAAATTGCTTGAACACCGTCTTTCCAATTTATTTTCTTACCTTCGCTTGCTGTTCTGGCATTATAAGTTATCGGTAATTCCAAAAATCTTATATTCCTTTGTTTAAGAACTTTTGCTGTAATTTCAGGCTCAAAATCAAACCTGTCTGATTTTATCTCTATACCTTTAATTATTTCAGCTCTAAAAGCCTTATAACAGGTTTCCATATCCGTAAGATTCGTTTTATAAAGTATTTGAGTCAAAAACGTAAGGGTTTTATTTGCCAGAAAACTCAATATCAGAAACTTCCCACTGTTTCTTTTATCCGCAAATCTGGAACCGTAAACTACATCTGCCTTATCTTGCTTTATAAGTTCAACCAGAGAAACGTAGTCTTTCGGATTATATTCCAAATCTGCATCCTGAATAATTATTATATCCCCTGAAGCTTCTTTTATACCATCTCTCAGCGATGCACCCTTACCCATGTTCATGTCGTGATATAAAATTTTGTACGAAAAATTCTTGTATAATTCCTTTGTTCCGTCCGTAGAATAATCATCTATAAGTATAATCTCTTTTTCCAAACCAAAATCAACACTTTCAACCAGTTTTAAGAGTTCTGCAAGCGAATCTTTTTCATTGTAAACAGGTATTAAAATGCTAAGTTTATTAATTTCGGTCATTATTCCCATCTCTTTTAATCTCTTGAAGATTTACCCCTTTTGTTATATTATATAATAAAGGATTTAATTTGCAGAGAGAGGGATTCATGTCGCTGGAGAATTTTATATATGAATCAGCTAATGAAATAATCAATGGAACATTTGATGATGCTAAACCACGAATAGTAAAACATAAAGACATTTACCACGATGACTCTGCTATTTGTTTCAGCTTACTTGCTTTAGGCTCATTTGTCAAAAAAAGATACAAAGATTATTACCAGTTCATGAATGATGCTCAGTTTCTCGTTGAACGCTCAGGCGATTCAATTACACAAATTCTGTACGAACTTGTTCTGGGCTATATAAATTTTGCCGAAAAAAACAGTTCTCTCTATTCAATTAATTACAACAAAGCTCGTAAATTGGCGGTAAGAACACAAAAAACCGTATTTTTTGAAAAACTCGCCGGCATGCTGAAATGCCCGCCTATTACACATTTAAGCACCCACGCACAAGTTAACGACCCGCTGATTGCTCTTGTCAAAATCGGTCAGGCGGTGGCTGCAGAAAAAAATATTGATGTATTAATTAAAACAATCGCCGAAGAAACAAAAATTGCTCTAAATGCAGACAGATGTACAGTCTATCTTTATGATCAGGAAAACAATGAATTGTACTCAAAAGTCGCTACAGGCCTTGATAATGATAAAGAGTTAAGAATACCGGCTGACAAAGGTCTAGCAGGACATGTTGTTCAAACCGGCGAAACTATTAATATTAAAGATGCTTATAAAGATTACAGATTTAATCCGGATGTAGATAAAAAAACCGGCTACAGAACAAGAACAATCCTTTGTATGCCAATTAAAAATTTTAATCAAGAAATTATTGGTGTTTTTCAGGTTCTTAACAAATTCGACGAAACATTTACAATTGATGATGAAGATTTGCTTGTTGCCATAGCATCAAGTGCGGGAATTTCGTTAGAAAATGCAAGACTTTTCGAAAGACAACGCAAGATGTTAGAGGAGCAAAGAATTATCTTTGACAGTTTCATAGAAACATTGGCTTCCTCTATAGATGCACGAGACAAAATTACTTCTGGTCATTCAACCAGAGTTAAAATGTATGCCTCCTTAATTGCACACGAATTCGGTCTTGAAAAAAATGATATTTACATCCTTGAAAAAGCAGCCGCACTTCATGATATAGGTAAAATCGGTATTAGAGATTCCGTTCTGCAAAAAGAAGGTAAATTAACTCCGGAAGAATATAAACACATTCAAGAACATGTGGAAATTACTCATAATATATTGGAGAAAATTCACATGTCAAAAGATTTTGAACAGATTACCGAAATAGCCTGTTCGCACCACGAAAAATTTGACGGTTCAGGATACTACAGAAGGTTAAAAGGAGAAGAAATCCCTTTTGGAGGAAGAATTCTTGCTGTATCGGATGTTTTTGATGCAATAACATCAAAAAGACATTATCGTGACAAAATGCCTATTGAAAAAGTTATTGATATCATTATGAACGGCTCAGGAAGCCACTTCGACCCTCTTGTGGTGGAAAAATTTTTGGCTACTAAATTAGACAAGATTGTAGAAGTTTTTTTGACGGAAAATACTCATATGGTATTATCGGATGAGGACAGAAATGTTTTAGCCAAGTATAATTTACTTGATTTATATTATTCGATTATAAACCATTGCAGTAATATGCTTCTTAAAGTTTTTAACAAATACTATGTAGGTGTGGATTTGGAACATGAATAAAACTTTTGTAACATCTTTGATTACAATATCGGCTTTATCACTAAGTATAATGCAATTATCTGCAATTCCTGTGCAGGGAGAGCCGAAATCCTTAACCCTGCGTGCCGAGACAAATGCCGTAAATATGGATATGGTTATAAAAGATAATTTTATTAAAGCAAAATATGCATCCGCAGAAAACAGATTTTTACAGGGTAATGTAAAGGCAGCACATGATGATTTTGCAGATTTGATTTCGAAAGCTTCGCATGACGATTATGTATTTCTTGCTTACGGAATAAAAATGGCAGAATTCGGATTCTTCGATTTAACCGAAGAATTAATAAGCAAACTTGACAACAATTTGTATACAAAAAATTATGTAAAAGATATCAGAAATTTCTACTATCCGTCAGGTATGATTAGCTTGAAAGATACACTATACCTCACTGATGCTTATGCAGGAATTGTTTACAACAATCTGGCAATAGAAACCTCGTCAGAACTTTTAAATAGTGTTCAAGCAGAAGAAAGCGATTACAAAAATTATTTGATTGCGTTAGGTTATTATAAATCAAACAATCTTCCGCAGGCACTAAAGCATATAAATAACGCTATTATGGAAAATGACGTTAATCTGAATTACAAAATACTTAAAGCTAAAATTCTTGCAGATTCGGATAAACCGAAACAAGCTTTGAAAATTCTTGCCAAAATAAAGAAAACAGAGGTATATACCGTAGATTTTCAGAATAAAATCAAGTCCGCCGAGGAATATGTGCTGTATAAAGTGTCTAAAGACAATGCCTTAAAAGATTACCACCTTTCGTATTATTACCATCTTCAAGGGAAAAGCCTTCTGGCAACCAAAGTTTTGCAATCTGCAATAATTCAGGCTAAGAGTTACACCCCGCAAATTTTTGGTCTTCTGGGAAAAATTTACTATGAAAATGATGAACCTTTTAAGGCACAAGAATTTGCACAAAGAGCATACAAGGATAACAGCAAAAATTACCATGCAGTTATGACTCTCGCTGATACATATTATGATGACAGAAAATTTGAAGAAGCACTGAAATATTACAAAGAGGCTAAAAAACTTACTAAAGAATCAGCTCCGTCAGTGGGGATAGCTAAATCCTACCTAGCTCTTGAACAGAAGAAAAAATCGGAAAAATTATACAAAAAACTTTTGAAAAACCCGTCGACTGATGAAGATCTTCTTATTGGCGCACTCAAAATATTTCCACAGCGTGCTTATGACTATCTGCCGTCTATAGCTTCCGTTGATATTACAAACAACGATATTTGGCTTGGACTTGCCAATATGGCTATAAAAGACAAAAATTACTCAATGGCTGAAACATACTTAAACAATTCTTATTATATTGACGAAAATAACTTTAAATATTATTATTATCTAAGTCAGGTGCTAAGAGCAAAGGGAGAAATTGAAAAATCAGAAATCTCGCTTATCAAGTGTTCTACACTGAATTCTAATTACGAAGCCGGGATTAATTTCAATGCACCTGAAAAAGTACATCCAAGGCAGAGTGTTTATGAAAAGTAACATCTTAATAGTTGAAGATCATGAATTAACAAGATTCGGTTTAAAAACGGCATTTGAGAATTGCGAATACGCCGGAGAAATTTTTGAAGCAGAATCTGCTGAAACAGCTTTGGATATAATTAAAGGGCATGAAATTAGCCTTATTATAATGGATTTGGGACTTCCGGGTATGAACGGAATTGATGCAACAGCTTCAGTCAAGCAAATCAACAATGAAATTAAAGTTGTTATTTTAACTTCTCATAACGATATGCAGGAAGTTTTAAATTCTCTTAAAGCCGGTGCTAATGCGTATTGCTCAAAGGAAATTAATCCTAAACGTCTTGTAGACGTTGTTCGTTCTGTACTTGACGGAGCTGCTTGGTTTGACCCGAGTATTTCTCATATTGTTCTTGAAGCTGCAGCAAAATCACAGCAAACGGAATCGATTATTCCAGAAAGAGATTACGGTTTAACATCAAGAGAAACTCAGATATTAAAGCTTATAACAGAAGGCTACAGCAATAATGAAATTGCAAACCAGCTTTTTGTAAGTATTAACACTACAAAGGCGCACGTAGCAAGTATTTTACAAAAATTAGAAGTTGATGACAGGCTTCAGGCAGCATTGAAAGCTTTAAAAGAAAGATTGGTATAATATGAACGGTATTGCTTCAATTTTAGTAGTAGATGATAATCCCAAATTCCTCAAGGATGCACTTCCAATGTACGGATATGATGTAACCGTTGCAGAAGACGGATTGGAAGCATTAAAACTCTTGGGGGAAGAAAATGCAAACTACGATTTAATCCTGCTTGACGTAATGATGCCTAACATGGACGGATGGGATACATTAAAAGCTGTCAGAAAGAATAAAAAAACGGAACATATCCCTGTGATAATGATTACTGCAGTAAGTGAAGACCAAAAAGTCGTTTCAGGTTTGAGAATCGGGGCGGATGATTATATTGTAAAACCATTTATTCTGCCAAACCTGTTAGCTAGAATAGAAGCGGTTTTAAGACGTTCCAAATGGCAGAAAGAAGCTCAGCCGAAGGCTGAAAAAACTTTAAACAAAGACGTAAACATTGATGCGTTGACTCCCAAGGAAAAAGAAGTGCTTTCTTATGTAGCTAAAGGAGCAAGCAATCAGGAGATTGCCGATAAATTATGCGTTAGAGATGTTACTGTTAAAACACATTTAAACAGCATATTTAAAAAATTGAAGGTTACAAACAGAACGCAGGCTGTTTTGCTTGCTATGCAAATTGATTTAATAAATTAGGAGAATATAATATGAGCAAAGAAGAATTAGTCGAATTATTATTAAGCGATATTGAAGCTTTTAATGACAGAATAAAGGGAAAATCAGAAGATTTGAGTGAAGTGGATTTCTCAAATTCGTCCATTGAGGGTGCGATTTTTGACAATGTTGATTTGACATCTTCTTCATTTGCTGATTCTCAACTGACTGATGTAAAATTTGCAGGCTGTGATTTGACCTCGGTAGATTTTACAAGAACAACTTTAACCGAATGCCAATTTAATGAATCCGTTTTAAACGGAACAGATTTCAGTTATGCTACAGTTCATTAT
>CALYTW010000064.1 GCA_945487905.1 uncultured cyanobacterium | reverse complement strand
ATCAAATTTTTATTAAAGTTTTATAAAAATTTTGCCGATAGATAAGAATGTATTATAAAGATGTGGAAAGGTATTATGCATAGCGTATGGTAAGAATAACATTTAATAATCACAGAAGTAATAGAGATTCAAAAAATCAAAAATCAATGTCTCTTAATATAGATAATTGCAAAATAACCAACTATGACCCTGACAAAAAAAACTCCGCAAGGATCAGGAGATCTGACCTTAAGTATCGTTGACGAGGAAAAAAATTATAAACGAGGAAATAGTCTGTTTAATAACAGTGATGTCGAATTAAATGAAACAAAATATTCAATTTTTGAACGGTTAGCCATACAAGATGGTAAAAGCAATGATTTAACGGAAGAAGATATTTCGTTGGCAAAAAGAAACTTTAGAAAAGGCTGTACTCTATGGCAGCTTGGAGTCATAAATATTGACTATAATCCCAATAACGGAAAAGCCGTTATTAAAATTGAAGGCGATGAAGTATTATACATTGATTTTGAAACTAAAAAAGAACGTCAAACAAGAATAAATAACAAAAAGACACCTGCTGCTACACAAAATACAACTCAACCGCAAATTGATGAAACAAAAATAAAAAACAAGCTATGCCAACTTGCAGGAAAGAAAAAACCTGAAGAACTGACCATCGGCGATTTTCAAAGGATAAGAGATAATTCCTTAGCTGAATTAACTAAACTGGGAGTAACAAGAATTGCAATCGATGATAAAGCAGGAATAGTAAATTTATATGGACAAGACCCCCAAAAACCTTTATTTGGTTTTAATTTTAAAGTAAATAGTTCCAAGCCTACTCAATCTAATTCAACGACCACAAACACTACTACCGCAACAGATGGACAATTTGCATTTCATAAACAACACTTAGATGCTATAGCAAGCATAATGGAAATAAGTACATCTAAACTAATGAAAGAAATAAAAAAGATAGCAAACGACACCGGTGTAAGCGAACGACTGGTTATGAACATTATTTCAACTGAAGGTTTTATTAGAAAAGCTAAAGATATAGGAGATGGTGAAATAACTGTTGGCTTTGGCCATACTAAACATGCAAATCACAATACCAAATTTAACAAAGGATATTCAATAACAAACAAAACTGCATTTGTATGGCTGAAACAAGATATAATAGATAAAAGAGACGAAGCAAAAAAATATTTTTCAGATGGTATCAATTGGAACGAAATTCCCCTATCTATAAGGGATGCTATAATCGACATAGCATTTAATAGAGGTGCCGGAGCAATGTCAAAAGAAGAGGTATATAGATCTTTACGCGCAAATTTAAAAGAAGGTAGATCAAACAATCCGGCATCAGCAGTAAGAACGAGACAAGAATTTAAAAGTAAACCAGAAGATAGAACTAGTATACAGGTAGGCTTAATGAAAAGAAATTGCTACAGATTTCTTATGGCAATACAAGATTTAACACCCAAACAGCAACTTGCTGCTATAAATAGATTTAAAATGGCAAATAATCATGGCGAAGATTACTATGCGAGTACACTAAAGTTGCTTAAAAAATACGGCTATAATACAGATGCCAATACATTACAAAAAGATTGGGAACAAGTAGAAAGAGATGCAAAAAACGCAATAAAATAAAACTATGTTGCTGGTGTGCTAATGCTTCCCAGCGCTCTTCTTAGCACACCGTGATTTTTACGCAAAAGTTCTTTTGCGGCGTCTTGTGAGAGTTTACCCCTTAGCATCAAAATTGCAACTTTTACCTTCCATTCACATTCCAGCAAAGTTTGAAGTGCTACAGATGCCTGAACACCTGCGAGTTCGGACACAATTCTTATTGCTCTGTCTTTCAGCTTCTCGTTCGTCGGCATTAAATCTATCATAAAGTTTTCATAAGTTTTTCCAATCTTTATCATAGCGCCTGTAGTGAGCATATTTAAAACCATTTTTGAAGCCGTACCTGCTTTCATTCTGCTTGAACCGGCAATAACTTCAGGCCCTACTTCAACACATATTCCGAGACTGACTTCTTCGAGTATAGCGGCTTTGTGATTGCATGTAACCGCAATCGTTTTACAGCAAACCTTATCTGCCTGCGCCAAGACTCCAAGAAGATACTTCGGGTTACCGCTTGCAGAAATTACCACACAAACATCATCTCTTGTTAAAATCTTTGCATCTTCAACCCCTAAGTCAAAATTGTCCTCTGCGCCTTCCACAGCAATCCTTAGGGCTTTATCTCCGCCTGCTATAAATCCTTGCACCATAAAAGGAGAAACCCCAAAGGTCGGAGGGCATTCTGAAGAATCCAAAACTCCGAGTCTGCCGGATGTTCCGGCACCGAAATAGTATAATTTACCCCCGAGCAAAAACTGTTTGGCAATAATGTCAATTGCTCGAGCTATATTTTCACTTTCAGCTTCTACTGATTCTGCAACGAGTTTATCTTCCTCATTAATTTTTCGCACAATTTCAATCGTCGGAAGCAAGTCAATGTTCTTGGTATTCTCATTTCTGTACTCTGTGATAATTTCGCTCATTGCACACACCTTTCTTTTAAGTGAGTACGTTAGTTAAGTGAATAATGCGAGTCCCGTGTATATATTAAATTACAATACTCACCGTAACATGCAGCAGCTCACTTGACTAACCTAATTCACTTATTAAATTTGCCATTTCAATTGCGGATTTTGCAGCATCAGCGCCTTTATTTCCTGCTTTTGTACCGGCTCTTTCAATAGCCTGTTCAAGATTTTCGGTAGTTAATACACCAAAGATAACCGGAACACCTGTTTCAAGAGAAACTGATGCAATACCTTTTGAAACTTCGGCACAAACATAATCGTAGTGAGAAGTTGCACCTTTGATCACAGCGCCCAGAGTAATTATTGCTGAATACTTGCCTGTTTTAGCACACTTTTTTGAAACCAGAGGTATCTCGAATGCCCCGGGACACCAGACTACATCTATACTTGAGTCTTCAACGCCATGACGTTTCAGTTCGTCAATAGCTCCTGACAATAACTTGCCCCCTATAAATTCGTTGAATCTTGATATTACAATACAAAATTTTTCGTTTGTGACTGTTAATAAACCCTCGTATGTTTTCACTTTGATTTCTCCTTAAAATACTCACTCATTATACAACAAATTACGATGATTTTCTATCGATTTTAGAGAAATGAATTAATATAACTTAACAGATTTGAGATTTTTTAAATATTTTGTAAAATATTGTGGGGAGATTTTTAATTACCTGTTAGTTTTTAAGGATTGATTGTTATGAATTTAAAGAAATTTGGATATTTATTTGCGGGATTAATGCTGTCGCTTTTGCCTTCTGGGGCTGCGATGACATTTCCGAATATTAATATAGGCTTGCAAACGGCAAACACACCGCAGGATTTCACAAACGGTTTGCAGATTTTAATTTGGTTAACAATTTTAACTCTTGCACCGAGCATTCTAATTATGACAACGTGTTTTGTACGTTTGGTTGTAGTTTTAGCCCTTACAAGACAGGCTCTCGGAGCAGGAAACCTTCCCCCGAACCAAGTTTTGACGAGTTTGGCATTGATATTGACATTTTTTATCATGGCACCCACTTTTAACGAAATTAATGAACAGGCGCTTCAGCCTTATATGAATAATCAAATTACACAGCAAGCAGCTTTGGATAGGGGTATTCAACCTATCAGAAAGTTTATGTTCAAGCAGACACACGAAAAAGAGCTTGCACTTTTTGTAAGAATGGGTAAAATTGAAAAACCTAAAACGCAGGAGGATGTTCCTACTTATATCTTGCTTCCGGCATTTATACTAAGCGAACTTAAAACCGCATTCACAATAGGTTTTGTAGTGTACTTACCATTCCTTGTAATTGATATTGTTGTTTCGTCGGTATTGGTATCAATGGGTATGATGTTCCTACCGCCCTCAATGATTGCTCTGCCGTTTAAACTTATTATGTTCGTTATGGTTGACGGCTGGTATTTAATAGTAAAATCGCTTGTGGACAGTTTTGTGAGGTAAAAAATGCAGGATATAGTTATAACTCTTTTACAAAAAATGTTTATTTTGACTTTACAAATGGCTGTTCCGATTTTGCTTGTCGGTGTAGTATTAGGCTTGATGGTTAGTATTTTTCAAACGGTAACACAAATTCAAGAGTCAACGCTGACATTCGTTCCAAAGATTGTCGGCTGTGTTATGCTTCTGATATTTCTCTTGCCGTGGATGTTTAATGTATTTATTACTGCGGTTAACGAGTTTTATAATACGATTCCTCAACTTATAGGGGCATTTTGATGTTTAATCTGGATGTATTATTTTCAATAGGAAATATTGTTCTCTTTATGGCAATCTTAACGAGATTGTCAGGGCTGTTTATGTCAGCACCTCTTTTTTCAACATATCCTATTCCGAATCAGGTTAAAATATGGCTTTCTGCTACGATAGCATTTTTGTTATTTCCTGTTATACAAGTAAATACAAACATTGTAACCCCAAATTCCGTTCCTGCGTTGACACTAATACTCTTTAAAGAGTTTACAATCGGGTATGCAATAGGATTTTGTGCAAAAATATTATTCAGCGGAATTGAGCTTGGTGTTAATACGTTTACAATACAAATGGGGTTGTCTGCTGATCAGGCATTAAATCCTGCGTCTGGAGGAAATTCTCCGGTATTAAGTCAGGCTTATACTTACCTTGCCACGATGATTTTTGTTGCGATTGGAGCACACAGATGGTTGTTCTCCGCAATCTACAATAGTTTTAAAAGCATGCCTGTAGGTTATACTTTCACGTTTTCATCAGGACTTTTGGAGCAAATAGTGATTATAACCGGTCAATTGTTTTCATTGGCATTAAACATAGCAATTCCTATTTTTGGGGTACTTTTTATTACAGATGTATTGCTGGGTTTCACTTCTAAAATGATGCCCCAAATGAATATTTTTATGGTTTCACTGCCCTTGAAAATTTATTTAGGATTGTTGTTGTCACTGATGTTTATGAGACCAATGGCAGAATATATAGCAGTAATTATTGAACAATTTTTGACAAAAATTGCGATGATATTTTGAAAGGAGGAGAATAAGGGAATAAGGCATTTGGTTTGTTATGAATAATGAACCTATTTCCCTATTTACTTATTCGCTTAAAATACAATGGGCAACGAAGCGGCAGAAAAGACAGAAGAAGCCACCCCCCGAAGACGACAAAAAGAGAGGGAAAAAGGCAATGTTTCAAAGAGTAAAGATTTTGAATCAGCTCTTGTTATGGCAGGAGCAATTGCTTTGCTTGCAATGCTTTCGAAATATATGTTTAATACCATTCTGAACATGATGAGAGATACCTTCAGTACTCTGGGAAATTTTGACACCTCTAATACAATTGGAATGATGTATCCGTACTTTAAATACTACGGACTTATTGTGCTGCCGTTTTTTGTTTTACTTGTTATAATTGCTATTATTGTCGTCAGAATGGATGTTGGACAAGTTTTTGCGTTGGAAAAAGTTAAAATTGATTTCAAAAACATAGGCCCTAAAAAGATAATGGAAGGGTTTAAACGACTTATTAATCCTTTTCAGCCGAGAACTATGGTAGAATTTGCAAAATCCATTCTAAAACTTATAATTGTTGCCTCATGCGGGTTTTCAGCCGTAAACAGCAGAAAAGGCGACTTACTGGGGCTTATCGGGCTGGAAACACCTATTGCACTCAGTATAGTCGGTTCAATCCTTGTCAACATGATTATTAATATGTGCCTTGCAATGCTTGTTTTAGGGTATTTGGATAAAAGATATCAGCAATACGAATATGAAAAATCAATTAAAATGACAAAACAGGAAGTTAAAGATGAATACAAGGATACGGAGGGAGACCCTAAGATAAAGGCAAAAATCAAGGGTGTTCAAATGCAAATGGCTCGTCAAAGAATGATGTCCTCCGTTCCGAAAGCAGATGTTGTAGTTACAAACCCTACGCACTACGCAGTTGCAATACAATATGACAAGACTGTTGCTCCAGCACCTATTGTTGTAGCAAAAGGAGTTGACTATCTCGCATTCCAAATAAGGGATATTGCAAGGAGCAATAATGTTCCGATTGTGGAAAATCGACCTGTCGCAAGAGCTTTGTATAACAAAGTCCCTGTAGACGGAATGATTTCGTCGGATCTTTATGTAGCCGTTGCGGAAATCCTCGCTTACGTATATAACAGTAAAAAGGAATAGCTTATTTCAAACGATTGATTGCTTCTTTTCTGTTCAGAGTATTTTGTTCGGATGTTTCCAGATTTTTTAGAGTTACATTACCTGATTTCATTTCATCTTCGCCGAGAATTACCGCATATTTTGCAGTTTTTGAAGCTTTTTCCAGTTGTTTTACGAACTTTTTATTTGTTAAATCGAACTCTGCTGAAATACCGTTTGAACGCAATTCCTCTGCTAATTTAACAGCCTCCGGCATATCATTGCAAACCACATAAGCAGTTAATTTTTCATCATTTTTTTGCCCCAAAAGAACTGCCAGTCTTTCCATTCCCATAGCAAATCCTATGGCCGGAACATCTTCTCCGCCTAAATTTTTAACAAGACTGTCATATCGTCCGCCCCCGCAGACAGCATTTTGAGAGCCGAGATTGTTGGAAGTTATCTCAAAAACAGTTCTGTTATAATAATCCAAACCTCTTACAAGTAATTTATTTATGCTGTATTTTATACCAAGTGCATTAAGGTAGCCTTTTAGCTCGTTAAAATGATTTGCACAATCTTCACAAATAAAATCCGATTGAATTATGTCTTGAACTTCAGGTTTTGCATATATTTCTCTGCACTCCGGAACTTTGCAATCCAAAAGTCTCAGAGGATTTTTTTCATACCTTGCCTGACAATCAGGACAAAGCTCAGCCAAATACGGCTTCAAAACCTGTTTCAACTTAGTTTTAAAAACTTCTCTGCATTCCGGACAGCCGAGTGAATTAATTTCAACGTTTAAATCATTCAACCCGAGTGATTTAAGGTAATTTACCGCCATTAGAATAACTTCTGCATCCGCCGCCGGCTGTTTTATACCGAATACTTCGACTCCGACTTGATGAAACTGTCTCTGCCTTCCGGCTTGAGGTCTTTCATAGCGGAACATAGGACCTTTATACCACAATTTAACCGGAGCTGAAAGCCTGTGCATACCGTTTTCTATAAAAGAACGAACAACTCCTGCGGTATTTTCAGGTCTGAGAGTTAAAGACCGCTCGCTTTTTTCGAACGTATACATCTCTTTGTTTACAATATCTGTTGTATCTCCAACACCTCTGGCAAAAAGCTCTGTCGCTTCAAAAATCGGAGTGCGAATCTCCTTTGCACCGTATTTTGTAAATATTTCTTTCGCTTTTTCTTCCATAAAATGCCAGACCGGCATGTCCTCAGGAAGTATATCCTTTGTTCCTTTTTGTACTTTTATCATTGCCATTATTCTACCTCTTTTGTATAATCATACTATAAAAGAGAGGTTTGTATCAATGGAAATAAAACTTACTAAAATGCAGGGATGCGGAAACGATTTTATATTAATTGACCTCGACGAATACAGAAAAGGGCTAAAAAATAATAAATGGAAGGACATGTCTGATTCAGCGAAGAAGCTTTGCGACAGAAATTTCGGAATAGGAGCGGATGGTCTTATTATCCCTAATCTTGATACGGAAGAAACTGATATAGGCTGGTTTTTCTACAATTCTGACGGTTCTACTGCACAGATGTGCGGAAACGGGATGAGATGCTTTGCAAAATATGTATATGATAAAAAACTTATTAACAGAAAGACATTTAGCGTAAAAACTCTTGCAGGAACTATAAAACCGGAGATTCTTGATAACGGAATGGTCAAAGTTAACATGTCAACACCGATATTAGATTCCGAAAAAATTCCTTTTATACCCAATAATAATTTGAATTATAACATTTCAGTCAAAAACAGAATTTTTAAAGGAAATGCCATTTCAATGGGGAATCCGCATTTTGTTATATTTGTAAACGAAGATGAAGATTTATTGGCTCTTGCAAAGGAATACGGGCCGGAAATAGAAACTTCATTTGAATTTCCTGAGAAAACAAATGTAGAATTTGTAAAAATACGCACATTGAAGAAAATAGATTTGAGAGTTTGGGAACGAGGATGCGGAATTACTCTTGCGTGCGGAACAGGTGCTTGCGCATCGGTTACAGCGGGTGTGTTGAACGGATACATAGAAAACTCCGTTGAAGTCAACCTTCTTGGGGGAACTGTCCACGTAGAATGGGATGGAAACAGAGATAATCCTGACAAAGATATTTTTTTAACAGGTCCCGCAGAGTATGTTTTTGAAGCAGTTTTCTAAAACTAATCCTACCATTTCAATAAATCATCAACGGTAAATCGCTTTTTCTTTTGTATTTCCTGAAAATTCAACAGTTTTTCGTAGATTGGGTTTGTCTGATAATTATTCTCAGAGAAATCAGCGTTATATTGTTCATTTCGTGTTCGTTCAATATTATATTCAGGTTCGATTACATTTATATCCGAATTACTTATCACAGTAAATCTGCGCTTTTCTTTTTCTGTCATATTTACCTCTTTTTATATAATTATCTCTTATATATATATAAAGTATTTAACATTTTAAAAATTGCCTTTTTTATGCTCAAGTATGA
>CALYTW010000063.1 GCA_945487905.1 uncultured cyanobacterium | reverse complement strand
TTATAACATAAAAACAATTATTTTAATTTTTAATACTATTATAGTAGTAGTATTATTTTTTAATTACGTTCAAACACTTAATTAAAAGTTCTAAACTTTAATTGACATCTGCTATCCACATCTCATAGTTAATTACATCTTGTTCCGTATGTCAAATTACAGTGGCTGTGATTTGACTTGCAGTTTGAGAAAATGTGTCAGATGAAATGATAAATATAATTGTTGGGTTCAAGAAACCCCAAGCTACCAGCTGCATTATTTAATCATACATTATTCCGCCCGGATTATTCTATCAACCTTTCCGTCTTCTTTGTAGAATGTTGTTTGGATTTCTTTATCTGCTGTTTTTGGGTCAAATTCTATTACAAAATGTACTTTTTTACCGTCTTCTCTAAAGCGCTTTAGTTTTATTATGTTGCCTGTATTCGGATCATAGTCAGACACCAAGTCTAAAGTTTTACCGTCTTCTCCATAGTAGGTTAGTTTTATCCTGTTGCCTGTATTCGGATCATAGTCAGACACCCAGGCTAAAGTTTTACCGTCTTTGCTTGGATCAAATTCCCTAACAACATTTCCGTCAGCATCTTTTATAACTTTTGTACCAAACATATTAACTTCCCCCTCAAGTTTGGAGAAGTCCGAACCGTCAATTCCTTCGACAGGCTTGAGAGATGCTTTCGGAGGTTCCACATTTGGGGACTCAACTTTTGGAGTTTCTACTCCTGCATTTGGGGATTCGCCTTCCGAGTTATTAGTTTCGTTCTTCTTCGGAGTTTCGTTCTGGTTTTCAGTTTTTTTCTGGTTCTTAGGTTCTTCCGGTTTCTTAGTTTCAGCGGCGTTATCTTTTGCATCTTTTTCGACTTTTTCGGCGCCTTTACCTCTTAATTCTTTCCAGCCCGCTTCAAGTTTTTCTTTGAAAGATGCATCTTTTCCTTCTAATGCTTTTCCACCTTTGTGTAAGCATATTCCGCCGACAACTAATGCGGCTGCTGCAACAACTCCCGCTATTATTCCGACTGTTTTACCGGTATTATTTTTACTTTCTGATTCAAAACTGTCGCTTTCGGGAGTTCTTTCAAAATCCGAACGACCTCTCATTGAAACATATTGTCTGTTTTGTTCAACTTCCGGTATTTGTACTTCATTAACTGCTTGATTTGGTGCGACTGAATTAATCATATTGCTATCTTCCTTTTCCGTTTTATTCCCTATAATGATTAAAACTTAAACAAATTAAAAATTGCCAAATGCAGTCACAGTGCGCCTCATATCATATCATATTATATTATATAGCAATTATATCAAGGGTTTCAGCCCCATGACAATCCTCCAAAATTCGTGTTTACAATTCGTTACAATTGAAAAATTCAAAAAAAAATACGTTTTTCTACAATCTCTTTTGAGGATGCGGAAAAAGTCGAAAAATCGTTTTCCTATTTACATCCAAACTTGTAGTATTAAGTACAATCTGTTTTACATTTGCCCCTCGACTTTTTCCGCATTCTTATATCTTGAAAATTATCAAATTCTCGCTTCAAAATCTTCAAACCGGCTGTTTTTATATATTTATTTTATCGCCGCTTTTATCAACCCCATAAACAGCGGATGCGGTCTTTCCGGTCTTGATTTGAATTCAGGGTGAAATTGGCAAGCAACAAACCAATCCAAATTCGGAATTTCAACTATTTCCGAAAGCATTCCGTCGGGCGACATACCTGAAAATTCCAAACCTGATGATTTTAATTTTTCTATATATTCAGTGTTAACTTCGTATCTGTGTCTGTGACGTTCGGAAATCCTTGTTGAACCATAAACTTCAAAAGCCTTCGTTCCTTTTTTAATATGGCAATCATACGCTCCCAGCCTCATCGTTCCGCCATACCCCTTTATGTTCTTCTGTTCAAGCATCAAATCAACCACAGGATACGGAGTACCTTCATCAAACTCGGTTGAATTTGCATCTTTTAACCCCGCAACATTTCTTGCAAATTCACTAACTGCACATTGCATCCCCAAACAAATCCCCAAAAACGGAATATTATTTTCTCTAACATATTTTATGACATTGAGCTTACCCTCAACACCTCTTACTCCAAAACCACCGGGAACTATAACTCCGGCAACATCACCAAGAAGTTCTTTACATTTATTACTGTCTATACATTCTTCAGAATTTATCCATTTAATTTCAGTTTTGACATTATGGGCATAACCTGCATGCTTAACCGCTTCCACAACAGAAATATAGGCATCAGAAAGCTTTGTATATTTTCCGGCAATTGCTATTCTAATAGTCTTTTTAGTATTATTGATTCTCTCGACCAAACTCCGCCATTCCGCCAGCTCAGCGTTTTTATCTTCTGTTTGTAAAAGTTTCAAAACTACCTGTGCAAAATTTTGTTCCTCAAGTGCAAGCGGAACTTCGTAAATACTTTTCATATCTCTGCATTCGATAACAGCCTCTCTTGCTACGGAACAAAAAAGAGCAAGCTTGTCTTTTTCCGTTTTCGGAATCGGTTTTGCGGTTCTGCAAACCAAAATCTCAGGCTGTAAACCATAACTTCTTAATACCGTAACACTATGCTGAGAAGGCTTTGTTTTAAGTTCACCCGAAGTTTGAAGGTATGGAAGAAGCGTACAGTGAATATTAATTGCATTAGCTATTCCCTGCTCGGTTTTAAACTGCCTTATAGCCTCAATAAATGGAAGACTCTCAATATCACCTATTGTACCACCGATTTCTATAATCTGAAAATCGGGTTTAAAATGTTTTTGCGCTTTAATAATTCTTGATTTAATTTCATTTGTAATATGAGGAATTACTTGAACGGTTGCACCTAAATAATCCCCCCGTCTTTCTTTTTGTATAACAGTTTGGTAAACGCTTCCTGATGTTACATTACTAAGCTGCGAAAAATTTGTATCGATAAAACGCTCATAGTGACCCAAGTCTAAATCTGTTTCAGCTCCGTCGTCTGTTACAAAAACTTCTCCGTGCTGAAACGGGCTCATTGTTCCTGGATCAACATTTATATATGGGTCAAACTTTTGTATCGCAACAGAAAACCCTCTCGCTCTTAAGAGTTTACCCAGCGAAGCCCCTATAATACCTTTCCCTAAAGAACTTACAACCCCGCCTGTTATAAATATAAATTTTGTCATTTTATACAATACTCCATTTTAAGCTATTAGTTGATAATTATAGCTGATTCTTCTACAAAAAAGAGGGCTATTAACCCTCTTTTAAGCTTTTAATTTATCTTTGGAACTCTGAAGAATCCGTTCTCCTCAAACGGAGCATTCTTCATAAGCTCCTCTTTTGTTTGCTCGTAAAAGACCTTGTCTTCTCTCATAACATTTACAAAATCAATTGCATGTGCCATAGGTTCAACATTAGATGTATCAACTTCATTCATTGCCTCAACATGCCTCAAAACATCACCCAGCTGTTTTGTAAACTTTTCTTTTTCTTCTTCCGTAAGTTCAAGTCTTGCAAGCTTTGCAACATGTTCCACGTCTTTTATAGTTATCATAGTTTTTCTCCAATTAGGAATAATATAACATAAAAATTCTATTTGCCATGTTAAATTTTGTAAATTACTTAACCGCTTTTGCAACAGACTCTGTTATATCATCCCCGCCGTACAGAACAACTCCTTTTGCAAGCACTACATCATAACCGTTTATTTTTGCCTGCTGAGCTATTGTAGACGAAATGCTCTTGTCTATGGCACCAAGTTTCTGCTCATAATTCTTTGATATTGTTTCCTGCTTCTTTGCATACTCTTCGTTATATTTTTTGAGTAATTTTTGTTTTCCTTCTTTCGTCTGTTGTTTGTCAACATCAGCAGTAGCAACTTTAAGCCATTTTTGGAGGTCTTCAATTTTTTGAGCCTGTTCTTTTTGCAGAGCCTTTATTTGAGCAGATTTACTCACAACGGCGGGAACATCCACAACCGCTATTTTTGAAATTGGGTTGCTTATTGCATAACTGTTAACACAAAAACCTAATGCAAACATTGAAGCAGCAGTTATTAATAAAGTTTTTTTCATCAAATTTCTCCTACAACATATTTTTTCTTATTTTTTCTTTTGCATTGTCAATATCTTTTATACGTCTTTCAACGCTTCTGATTTGTTTTTTAAGAGCGTTCCTCTCAGCTTTAATCAACTTATACTGTGCATCTACGTCCGAAAATTTAGTTTTGCAGTTTAAAAGGTCATTTCTTATATCCACTTGAGCGTTTTCAAGCTGAGAAATTGCGTTTTGAATATTCCCGTTTCCGATAGCCTCATCGCTTATTGGTGTAACAAAAGAAGACATGCTGGAAGAATCCGAACCGTTTCCGTATGATGTGTCATTGAAATTCAATGGTGTAAACGCACTTCCGTCTGCATAAGCCATGCCGGACATAACTAACAAGCATCCTGCAGATAAAATAAATTTTTTCATAAAACCAATCTCCTTCTTTGTTAATGCTTACATTATACCTTATTAAAAATATTTTGTGAATATTTTGTCAAAACTAAAAAATCGTTTTATAATTAATTTAATGAATGTTTTTTGTAATGGCTGTGGTATGTGTTGTAAATTAATTCCCGTAAAAAGCGGGGATAATGTTATTGTGCGTGATGGTTTTCAAACCGCTGATGAAAAATTTATGCAGAGTCTTGTGCCTTTGAGCAGTGATTCTGCCCGTAAAATTAATGATGAATATGTAAAAAAAGTTCAGGAATTATTTCCTCTCGTAAAATTTTATCGTTGCAAATATTTATCTTCGGAAAACAAATGTATGCAGGGAAATAAGCCTGCCGTCTGCGAAAATTTTCCCAAAACACCGCTTGCGATTGTCCCTGACGAATGCAGTTGTTTAGGGGATGTGTTTATGAAGAACGAAGAATTGAAGCGCAAAATAAGGATGATAAAAGAAGAAATTTTAGATTACGAATCTCTTATAGCAATCGGAGATAAAGATTCTGCTTCATATAAAAAAATAATTGATAATCTTAAACGATTTATCGTCAAATACAAAGATTTTGGTTCTGAAGACTGGTAACTTATATCAAGTGCTTTCCGAATAATATCAAACCGATAAACACACTTATTACCGATGCTGTCATAACTGCACCTGCTGAAATATCTTTAGCCATACCAACCATTTTGGAGTACCTGTTGTGATATATTGAATCCAAAGCAAACTCTATAGCCGTATTTAGCATTTCTGATATTATTACCATTGCTATTGCCATCAAAAGTATACAGTATTCAATAGCTTTAAAATCCAAAATATAAGCTGATACAAGCACAATGACCGCTATGAGAAAGTGAATTCTTATATTCATTTCGCTTTTAAAAACAAGCCTGAATCCTTTTCTTGCATTCTTAAATGTATTATTAAACCCCTGAGACTTAAATTTGCTCATAATTTATACTTCCTAAAGCCTTTCTTTGTTCCTCTATAACAAAATTGTATTCTGATTCATCCCTGTGGTCAAATCCGAGAAGATGCATCAGTCCGTGGCTTATTAAAAAATACAGCTCCTGCTCTTTGTTTTTTGATTGGCTTATATCTCTGTTAACCCCTTCTATAACTTTATCTAAAGCTATAACGATTTCTCCTAGATTAATATCGTTATCAAAAACGAACCGGTTTTCATCATCTGCAAATATTGCAAATGTAATTATATCAGCAGGTTTATCCTTATTCCTGTATTCTCTGTTCAGTTCGTGTGTTTTATTTGAATCGCAAAACACGATGTCGAGTGTTACAGATTTATATTTGTAGCCATTTAAACAGGATTTTTCTCCCAAAACTTCAACGTAATACTCTAACAGAGCCTTTGTTTTTTTTATAACATCTTTTTCATCGAGTTTCCATTCAGGAAAAATATTTTCAGTATAGACATTAATTACCGTCATTCTTTTTACTTTCCAGTTCTTTAATCTTTGATTCCAGATCACTATCCAAAACCGGTGCAATTACGGCTGAATCTTGTATGTTTCTTGATGCATTTTCCTGTTTTTCCTTACCCAGCTCCTGAACCAAATCATTATGATACTTAATTCTCTTATGATGCATTCCTCTGAGCATTCTGGAAAAAGTATCGGATATAACCTTCAAATCTTTTAATGTCAACGGAGAGTCCTCCAGTTGACCGTCATGTAAGCGTTCTTTAATTATTTTTTGAATTATTGAATCTATTTCTTCGTTTGAAGGATTTTTTGCAGCTCTGACAGCAGATTCAACAGCATCGGCAAGCATAAGAATAGCAGTTTCTTTCATATTCGGTTTTGGTCCGGGGTACCTAAACTGTTCTTCATTAACATTTTCAGAGCCTTCTTCTTTTAATGCTTCATTATAAAAATAACTAACCAGACTTGTTCCGTGATGCTGGAGTATAAAATTGTGAATAACCTGAGGTAGATGGTATTCTTTTGCAAGCTCAATACCATCTTTCGGGTGGGCTGTAATCAACATTTTGCTAAATCTTGGTGTATATTTTTTATGAGGATTTTCTATTCCGTAAAATGACTGATTTTCAACAAAAAACATCGGTCGAAGCAATTTTCCTATATCGTGATACATCGTTCCGATTCTTGCCAGAACAGGATTTGCACCGATTGCTTCGGCAGCAGCCTCTACAAGCTGAGATACAATCAAACTGTGATTATAGGTCCCCGGTGCGTCAGACAACAGGCGTTTCAATAATTTGCTGTCTGAAAGTTCTGCAAGTCCGTAAGGAGTCATTATTCCAAAAAGATTTTCTATTATAGGAAGAATTCCCAACAGAAATATACCGCTTATTACAAAACAGTTCAGAATAATATATCCTAAATCTTTAAATATCATCAAATTACTTATATCCATCATATATTTCTCAAGGAAATATATTCCGCCAGCAATCAAAACTCCTGCAAGTGAGATTTTCAAACTTATCAAAAGCAAATCCGAACGCTTTGAAAATTTCAATTGCGAAACGGCAGTAACAGCGACCGTATTCAGCAAAAGGAATACAACTACTACTTCAGTGCTGTAATGCATTCCGACAGAAAGCAATGCAAGCAGAATTGTCGAAGCAAAAAAGGCATTTCTCGGGTTAGTGAAAATTGATATCAAAATTGTGTATGCCGGAATTGGTAATATATAGGGCGAAAATCCTGTCGGAAGCAATGTTGCAATGAAAGCAATAAGCAGAGTAAACGACGCCAAGATTGTCACATAATTTTTATTGTAATATGTTTTTTCAAAGTTTTTTTCGTAATGCATGAACACAAATGTAAAGAATGCAACCAGAATATAAATTCCCGCTATTCCGCCGAAATTAACCTCTAAAACATTGTATCCTGCAGCACGCAGGGCATCACTTTTCAATTTTGTAACGGGTTCGCCGTCAAATACAATTTTTTGACCTTTTTTAAACACGACCTCATATGGTTTGACCGCATTTTGTGCATTCTTTTTTGCAATCTCGGTTGCGAACTCATCAACAACAAGATTCGGAACAATTACTTGGTTGAGGATAGCCGCAATCATGGGTATTTGTCCTCTTGGCGTTGTAACCGGTATATTTTTGCTTATAAAAGTTTTTACATTGTTATTTTCAAAATCTTTTGCCGAGATTCCGGTTTTTAAAACTCCGATTAAGGTAACCTTTGCTCTGTCAAACAAAGAGCTTAAATCCGAATCGCTGCTTTTAAGCAAAAATTCCGCTACACCTTTGGGCGGATTTTCCTCAAACAATAATCCTATTTCATCAGATTTCAACGCCTCATCAGCATCTTTTTCACGAATTTTTATAACGGATTTTTCCAGAGTTTCCAATGTAGATATAATGAAATCATCTTCCGCTTTTGTTAAAATCGGTTCAATAGATTGGGCTACTTCTTTTTTATGAAGATCTGTTTTCTTTGTATCAACGACTTTTATATCTTTTTGAGCAACTATATCTCTCTTGCTTATACCGTTCTCAACAACTTTTTGAAAAAAATAATTTTGAGAAGAAATTGCTGCAGTCATCAAAAACGTAAATACGATAAAACAAACCACATTTCTGAATTTTTTTGATAATATAAAATCTAAAAATTTTTCCATATATACCTCTTTTATTTAGCTTTTTTTATCACAAACCCGCATTTTGTACAAGCAAGTACATTCCCCGTACTATCGACAGGCATGAAATTATGTTCGCATGTTAAAGCTTCGTCAATCTCCTTAAAATCCGGTTTCTTCGGTTTAATTTCTTTTGTTTGTCTTTTATTCAACCATTTTATAAAAACTTCTAGAATATACATTATTAGATTTTGAATCCGCAGGGCAGGAAATAACTCAATTTGTTAATTTCCAACTGTCCCAGATTCTCCGTTACGACCTCTATTTCTTCAACATCACTCTCAAATTCATACATAACCTGCCTGCAAGCACCGCAAGGATAGCATGAATCCGCATTCGGCGAATAAATTGCAACCGCACGAATTTCTCTTTCTCCTTCGGAAACAGCCTTAAATATCGCACATCTTTCCGCACAAATTGTCATACCAAAAGAAGAATTTTCAACATTACAACCCTGATATATATTTCCGCTTGAAGCCAAAACCGCAGCACCTACAGCAAACCTTGAAAAAGGAGAGTAAGAGTTTTTTGAAGCATCTTTTGCTTTATCCATTAATAAATTAAAATCTACGTTCATATCCTATATACTATCCTATATTTAATAAATTAAATCCGTTAATTGATTGATATTAAACATTACCGGTTGAACTGTTTCTGTCATCCTCTAACTGCTTAAGTTGTTTAGCATCGACTTTTTCGTCATCGGCATAATTTGTTATATTAGGAACATCA